>JAYVOY010000209.1:0-7450 GCA_043757645.1 Verrucomicrobiota bacterium | reverse complement strand
GGCGCGCGTGTTCGTCGTAGGCGGCCTCGAAGAGGGCCGTCGCGCGTTCGGGGCCGATGAGGGCGCTGGCGGTGAGGACTTTCGGCGGGTGGCCAGCGGCGGTGAGGCGGGCGGCGACTTCGGCTTTGATGGAGTTGACGAGGAGGCAGCCGCCGATGGTGGAGCCGGGGGCGACGGGGGTTTCCAGGTTTTCAATTTTTATCATCGCGTCGCCGACGGGTGCGCCGGTGTCGAGGACGAGGTCGGCGAAGTCCTGTAGTTTTTTGCCGGTGGGATGGCGGCTGGGGCTGGCGTCGCTGTGGGCGGTGCTGACGATGGCGACGACTTTGAGGCCGCGTTGCCGGAAGCCCGCGGCCATTTCGATGGGCACGATGTTGCAGCCGCTGGAGGAGACGACGAGGGCGGTGTCGGCGGGCGCGAGGTCGAAGTTGCGGAGGATGCGGTCGGCGAGGCCGGAGACGTTTTCGAGGAACATCGCCTGACGCTGGCCGTTGGCGCCGACGACGAGGTTGTGGAAGGAGAGCGAGAGTTCGACGATGGGATTGAAGCCGGGGAAGGAGCCGTAACGCGGCCACATTTCCTCAACCAGAATGCGGCTGTGGCCGGAGCCGAAGAGGTGGACCATGCGGCCGGCAAGGATGGTCTCGGCAAACCAATCGGCGGCGCGGTGGATGGCGGGGAGTTGCAACTCGACGGCGGCGACGAGCTGGCGCGAGCGGTGGAGGTATTCGGCGGCGGGGGACATGGGGGAAAAGTATGAAGTAGGAATTATGAATTATGAAAGGGGCGGCGGGGGGAGACGAACTGGTGGTCAGGGGGATTTCTTTTTTCGCGGGGCGAGGGCGGCGGGGGGGAGTTTCTCGGCGGTTTTGAGGTTGAAAACGGCGTTGGGGGTCCAGGGGGTTTGTTTGCGGTTGAGGTAGAGGGTGCGGGGGAGGAGTTCGATTTCATGGCCGAGCAACTCGAAGGTGAGGGTGCCGGGGAGGAAGGTGACATCCATGTATTTGAGTTTGCCGAAGGGGACGGCGAGGGGCGTTTCGCGGGGATCGATGATGACGAGGCGGATGGGGGCGTTGGTGAGCGTGGCGGTTTCTTCGCTGAGGATGATCTGGACGTTGGTGATGCCGTGGGCGGGCTGGTTGACGGTGAGGGTCGGATGTCCGGCGGGGTCGGTCGTGAAGGTGACTTCCCACGGGCCGCGGATGTGGCGGCGGTGCTCGATCCATTTGTAGGCCGCGGCGTACACGACGAGCGCGACCACGAAAACGGCGGCGAATTGTTTGAGTGGGTTGTCGGAGGACATGCCGGCGCGAGGATGACACGGAGGGCGGGGGAAAGGGAACCCCACAAAAAATCATCCCGAATTCCGGCGCGGAATTCGGGATGAGTCGAGGGGTTGTGTACGAATGCGCGCGGGCTATTTGCCCTTGGCCTGATTGGCTTTCTGCCAGTCGAGGACGAATTTGAGTTTGTGGCTGGCGGCTTTTTCGCCGGCGAGTTTTTGCGCCTGGGCGCGGTAGGTTTCAGTGGCTTGGCGCTGGGCGTCGGTGACTTGCGCGGGGTTCATCAGGCGCAGGATTTTGTCGCGGCTTTCGAGCGCGCGTTTGTCGCCGGCGGCGGCGGCTTGGTTGTACCACTTGTAGGCGGCGGCGTAATCCTGCGCGACGCCCTTGGTGAGTTCGTAGCATTGGCCGAGGCGGAATTGCGATTCGACGTGGCCCTTCTCGGCGGCGAGGTGGTACCACTTCACGGCTTCGGCGTAGTCCTGGCCGTACACGGTTCCCTCGTCGTAGTAGCGGCCGACGCGGGCCTGGGCGTCGATGACGCCGGCTTCGGCGGCGAGACGCAGCCACATGGCGGCGGCGTTGAGGTCGCGTTCCACACCCGCGCCGCGATCGTAGTAACTGCCGAGGCGCGCCTGCGCTTCGGGCACGCCCTGCTTGGCGGCGAACTGGGTCCACTTGAACGCGAGGGCGTTGTCCTGCGGCAGATTGACGCCGGTGTCGTGGAAGCGTCCGATGCGATTCTGCGCCTCGGCGTTGCCGTTGGCGGCGGCTTTTTGGTACCACTCGACAGCCTCGGCCATGTTGGCCGTGACGCCGTGACCGGTCTCGAGGCAGGTGCCGAGTTGGAATTGCGCGCTCGGTTCATTCTGCGCGGCGGCGAGGCGATACCAGTGAACGGCCTTGCGAATATCCTTCTCCGTCGCGAGGCCGTGTTCGTGGCAATAGCCGACTTGATACTGGCCGCCGGGGTGGCCCTTCTCCGCAATTTCGCGGTAGTGGTTGAGCGCTTCGGAATAATTCTGCGGCACGCCGAGGCCCTGGAAATAAAGCTGGCCGAGCGAATACTTGGAATCGAGGTGGCCCTGCTCCGCGCCTTTGCGGAAGCACTTCACGGCCTCGAGATAATTCTGCTTCACGCCCTGACCAAGTTGGTGGCAGATGCCGAGCTTGTAGTAGGCGCCCATGTGGCCCTGCTGCGCGGCTTTGATAAACCACTTCGCCGCCTCCGCAAAATCCTCGGGAACCCCCTGCCCTTTCTGGCACAGCGCGCCGAGCGTGAACTGCGCGTTGGCGTGATTGCTCTCGGCGGCGCGGCGATACCAGTGGACGGCCTGCGCGAAATCCTGCGGGACACCGAGGCCGCGCTCGAAGCACTGGCCCACGCGGGCCTGCGCATCGACGACGCCCTGCTCGGCGGCCTTTTGCAGCCACTGCGCGGCCTGCGCGTGATCCTGTTGCACCCCAAGTCCCTGCTCGAACAACACGCCGAGGCGGGCCTGCGCGTCGGGGACGCCTTGTTGCGCGGCGAGTTGGTACCAGCGCGCGGCTTCGGGATAATCCTGCGGCACGTTCAGGCCGCGGTCGTAGAAATTTCCGAGCCGGCTCTGGGCTTCGGCGTTGCCGTGCAACGCGGCCTTTTGGTACCACGCGATCGCGTCGGTGAGATTGTCGGGAACACCTTTGCCGACTTCGAGGCAGAGGCCGTATTTGAACTGCGCGCTCGGCTCGTCCTGTTCCGCCGCGACGCGGAACCAGTGCGCGGCGCGCTTGGTGTCCTGCTCGACGCCGAGTCCCTGCTCGTAGCAAAGGCCGAGATAATACTGGCCGCCCGCGTGACCTTGATCGGCGACGGCTTGGAACAAACGCGCGGCTTCCAAAGAATTTTTCGCCACGCCAAGGCCCTCGAAGTGAAGCTGGCCGAGCGCGAATTTCGCGGCGAGATGGCCCTGCTCCGCGGCGAGTTGGAAGTTGCGCGCGGCGTCGGTGTGATTCTGCGGCACGCCGCGGCCGGTGAGCTGGCAGAGGCCGAGTTCGTATTGCGCGACCATGTGGCCCTGTTGCGCGGCGCGGCCAAACCACTTGGCGGCTTCGGCGGCGCTGGCCTCCACGCCGTCGCCTTTTTGCAGCAGCGTGCCGAGCGTGAACTGCGCGGCGGGATGACCGGACTCGGCGGCGCGGCGATACCACTGGAGCGCTTCGGCGTGATCCTGCGGCACGCCCTGGCCGCGTTCGAAATATTGCGCGAGCCGCGTCTGCGCCTCGGGCACGCCCTGCTCGGCGGCCTTGAGAAAATTCTCCGCGGCGCGCTTGTAATCGCGGCCGACGCCGAGGCCTTGATCGTAGAAATTTCCGAGCCGCGCGAGGGCGTCGGGGATGTTGTGTTTGGCGGCTTCCTGCGTCCAGCGCAGCGCCTGCGCGTAATCCTGCGCGACGCCGAGACCCTGCTCGAAATACTGGCCGAGGCGCGCGGCGGATTCCGCGTCGCCCTGGCGCGCGGCCATCATGAACCACTTGAAGGCCTCATTGTGATCGCGCGCGACGTTCTGGCCGCGGTGATAAAATTGCCCCATGCGGGCCTGCGCGTCGGCGTTGCCGGAGGCCGCGGATTTCTTATACCACGGCACGGCCTCGGTGGGATTGGCGGCGAGGCCGACGCCGCTCTCGAGCGCGTGGGCGAGCTTGAATTGCGCGGCGGCATCGTCCTTCTCGGCGGCGCGGCGGAACCACACGGCGGCGCTGGAGTGATCTTGCGGCACGCCGAGGCCCTGCTCGTGGCAGAGGCCGATTTTATACATCGAGCCGGCGTGTCCGGCGTCCGCGGCGGCGCTGAACATTTTGAAGGCGGCGGCGAAATTTTGCGGCACACCCAGCCCCTCGAAGTAGAGCTGCCCGAGCGCGAGTTTGGAATCGAGGTGGCCTTGGTCGGCGCACTCATTGAAGTAGCGCGCGGCGGTTTGATAATCCTGCCTCACGCCCTGGCCGTGTTGATAACACAGGCCAAGTTTGTACTTCGCGTCGAAGTTTCCTTGTTCGGCGGCGAGCGTGAACCAACGCGCGGCTTCGGCGAAATCGTGAGCCACGTGCGCGCCCGTTTGGTGGAGCGTGCCCAGGGTGTACTGCGCGCCGGGATGACCGCTCTCGGCGGCGCGGCGATGCCATTTGGCGGCCTCGGCGTGATCGGCGGGGAGGCCGGTGCCGTGGTCGTAATACTGGCCGAGTTTGGCCTGCGCTTCGACGACGCCATTCTCGGCAGCGCGGCGCAACCAGTGGGCGGCGCGGGTGAAATCCTGCGGCACGCCCAGTCCCTGATCGTGCATGACGCCGAGTCGCGCCTGCGCGTCGGCGATGCCTTTTTGCGCGGCGAGTTCGTACCAGCGCGCGGCTTCGGCGTGGTCTTGCAGCACAATGTGGCCGCGATCGTGGAACGAGCCGAGTTTGGCCTGAGCTTCAGGCACGCCTTGTTCAGCGGCCTTCATGTACCAAGTCAATCCCTCGTGATAATCCTGCGGCACGCCGCGGCCGTGTTCGAGGCACGCGCCCAGTTTGGACATCGCCTCGGGATGATTTTGCGCGGCGGCGAGGCGGAACCAATGCGCGGCGTCCTTCGTGTTTTCCGCGGTGCCGGTGCCCTGCTCGTGGCACAGGCCGAGATGAAATTGCGACGCGGCGTGGCCGGCCTTGGCGGTTTCCGTGAGGAGCTTCACCGCTTCGACAGCATTCTTCTTGACGCCCAAACCTTGGAGGAACAGTTGGCTCAACGCGTATTTGGAATCGAGGCTGCCCTGCGCGCCAGCGTTGCGGAAACTTTCCGCGGCGCGCGTGTAATCCTGCGGCACGCCCTGGCCGAGTTGATACGCGACGCCGAGCTTGTGCTGCGCGGTCATGTGGCCCTGCTCGGCGGCCTGGCGGAACCAGCGCGCGGCCTCGACGAAATCCTGCGCGACGCCCTCGCCCGTGTGATAAAAACTGCCGAGCGTGTGTTGCGCGCTGGGATGGCCGTTTTGCGCGGCGAGGCGGTGCCAGCGCACGGCTTCGGCGAGATCTTTGGGGAGGTCGCTTTCGCCGTGTTGATAGGATTCAGCGAGTTTGAATTGCGCGGCGACGTGGCCCTGTTCGGCGGCCTGACGGAAGTGGTTGACGGACTCGGCGAAATTTTGCGGCACGCCCTGGCCGGTTTGGTGCAATTTTCCGAGCGCGAATTGCGCGTCGGCGATTCCCTTGCTCGCGGCGATTTGGAACAAAACTCCGGCGAGCACCTCGTCCTGCTCGACCTCGTCGCCGTGGAGATATTTCAGGCCGAGTTTGTACTGTGCGGTGGCGTCACCGGCCTCGGCGGCCGCGACCAACTGTTGATACGGCTCGGCCTTGACGACCGGCTCGGGCGCGCGGTGTTCCTCGCGTTTGGGGGCTTCGGGTACGGGCGGCGCGACGGCGAGTTGGAGTTCGGGCGAGGTGACAATTTCCGGCTCGGGCAAATGCGAAACGATCGGGATGCTGTGCGGCTCGGGCGCGTGGGTGTGCGTGGGCGCGAGTGCGGGCGCGGCCACGGGCGCAAGGGCCGCGGGTGCGAGGGCTGCGGGTGCGAGCGGGACGTGTGGTTCGACGGCGTGCGGAGTTGGTTCGACAACCACGGGAGCCGGTGCGGGCGCGGGTTCCGGGGCGCGAACGGGTTCTGCTTTTGATTCCGCTGGCGCAATGGGGGCGGGCGCGGGCGGCGCGAGGGGTTCTGCCGGCGCACCAAGTTCCTGCAAGGCGAGTTGGGCATCGGCGTCGCCTTGGGCGGCAGCCTGACGATACCAAAAGACCGCCTGCCCGGGATCTTTGGCGAGGCCTTCGCCGATTTCGTAGCAGTAGCCGAGATTGAATTGCGCGGTGGGATTGCCGTTTTTCGCGGCGCGTTCGTACCAGTGAACGGCTTCGCCGAAATTCTGCGTCACGCCCTGGCCGCGATGATAAAAAACGCCGAGCGCGAATTCCGCATCCGGATGGCCCTGCTCGGCCGCGGCACGCACCCAATGCGCGGCCTCCTCGTTGTTTTGTTCCGCGCCGTCGCCGGTCGCGTAACGCAGGCCGAGCTTGAGTTGCGCGGCGGGATCGCCCGCGCCGGCGAGTTGATGCAGCTCCTCCTCGGAGTCGGGCAGCGGGGCGGGTTCGGTTTCATCGGGAGCTTCGGTCTCAGCCGCAGCGTGGGCGCTGGATTCGTGCATCGGTTCGCGTTGGGCAACGGGAACCGGAGCGGGCGCGGGCTTCGGCGCAGTGGCCGCGAGGAGATCGGGCGGTGGTTGGAAGCTGATCGTGGATTGCTGCGCGGGTTCGGGCGCAACCGGAGTGGGCGGTGATTTCGCGGTCGCCGGTGCGGTCGCGGTCGCCGTGCGTTGCGATTCGAGATCTTGATAGGCTTGCCGCGCATCCTCGTCACCCTGCGCGGCGGCCTTGGCGTACCACTCGAGCGCGGCGTTGATGTCTTTGTCCACGCCCTCGCCGATTTCGTAGCAATAGCCCAGATTGAACTGCGACGCCGCATCGCCCTGCTCGGCGGCCTTGCGATACCACGCGACGGACTGCTCGAAATCCTGCGGCACCCCTTTGCCCTTTTGATAAAGCGCGCCGAGAATGAATTGCGCGTCGGCAACTCCAGCGGTGGCAGCCTTCTTCAGCCATCCGGCCGCAGCCGGCAAATCCTGCCGCACGCCCTCGCCCTTGGTCAGCAGCATCCCGATTTCGTATTGGGCATTCGGGTCGCCGTCGGAGGCTTTCGTAAGAAGCGCCTTCAAATTGGTATTGCTCATTCGCGCGCGGAGGTTAGTTGCAGGACACCGCCAAATTCAACACCTTATTGCCATTCCGACGCGCGCGAACCCGCGCGCCCCCCAACGCCGTCCGGAGGATCGGTTTAATCACCACAGTTTTGCCGCACTAACGGCGGGAACGGTTTTGGACTTGAGTGTTTTTCGCAAGTCGGGACATGGTCCCGCGAACCCAAAAACACGGAAAGGAAACGTCATGAACTCAACCCTCCTGCAAATCCCCGGCATCGCCGACGCCCCGCGCTACGGCAGCGATCTGGCGGCGCCCGGCCGCGGCTCGGCGCTGAAGGTGACACAGAAAACGGCCGGGCGGCTCGGCCGGGCGCGCGACGCCGCGGCGGGCGTGGTCGAGCACGC
>JAYVOY010000208.1:0-7478 GCA_043757645.1 Verrucomicrobiota bacterium | reverse complement strand
GATAATCCACGCCCCACGAATCGGTGCTGATGCTGGCGAGCGGGAGCTTCAGTTCAGCGGCGCGGCGCAGGCCGGTTTTCAGTTCGGTGAACAGTTGCGGAATATTCCAATGCAGCGAGCCGGCGGCCTTGAGCGGGGTGTTGGGAAAGCGGTGAAGTTCGGTGAGCGTGATTTGTCCGGCCGCGAGCGTGCCAAGCATGAGGCGTCCGCTTTCGGCACCGAGATCGCAGGCGAGGTGGTGGGTGGGCATGGGGCGGGAGACAGGGAACAGGGAACAGGAGTCAGGAGTCAGGAGTCAGGGAACAGGAAGCACGAGGCGGGAGTCGGAGGTTGGGCGTCACGATTCTGCCTCCTGATTCCTGCCTCCTGTTCCCTGTTCCCTGTCTCCTGCCTCCCGTCTTCCCTCGGGGTTTTTCAAGCGGTCTCACAGTTTCAGTTGGCGTTGGCGGTAGTGCTCGTCGGCGCGGCCGGCGATGCGGTTGACGTGGTCGGGGGTGAGGAAAACGGGACCGCCCATCGCGGCGGCACCGGCGAAAATCGCGGCGGCTTTCGTGGCCATCAAAATGCACGCGAGCACGGCGTTGGGCGTGGCGCCGAGCGCGATGAGGCCGTGGTTTTGCAGGAGAATGAGGCGCGGGATCTGGCGCTGTTGTTGGATGAAGGCGTTGGTGCGCTCGCGAATTTCGCGAGCCAGCGGAAGACCGGGATCGGCGTAGGGAACGTACACGGAGGCGGGGCCGCAGCAGACGATTTCATCGGGGAAAAGGCGGCGCTCGGCGAAGTCGCGCGCGCGCGGCGAGCAGAGGATTTGATTGGCCGCGAGCGGGTGACAGTGGCCGATGTAGTTGATGCCCTCGAGCTGGAGGAGCCACGCGTGAAACATGGATTCCACACTCGGTTTCTTCGCCTGCGCCTCAACGCGCGAGTCGAGGAGGACTTGCTCAACTTCGGCGTCCGTCGGGGATTTTTTGTCGAACACGCCGAGGACTCGCGCGGTGTCGCAGACGGTCACGTCGGCGTCGGTGAGCGTGGCGAGCATCGAGCCGCTGGCCTTCACGGCGAACTGCGTGGCGCTGAGTTTCACGGAGGTGTTGCCCTCGCCGAGGATGGCGAGGTGCCGGTCTTCGCGGCCAATTTCCCGCGACAATTTCACCAGCGCTGCGAGCGAGTCGTTCATGTGGCGAAGATTGAAACGGAGCGCCGCCGGAACGCCAAGCGGCAAAAGCGCGAGCATCTTGGGTACGGAGTCCCGGCTTCAGCCGGCCGGGCGTTCGACCAGACAAAGGCCGTGGAAACTCGCGCGTGTATCGCGAGTGCGGGCGGCCCGCCGCCTGAAGGCGGGACTCCGTGCCACACACGTTCCGCGCAAGATTTGCTTACCCTTTGGCAATCCGGGGTTAGCTTTCCGACACCAAGCAACACAGCGTGAACCCGTGAAAAATCTCCTTTCCATCAGCGACATCGTGGAGACCCTCGAGAACCGGGCGGGGACGTGTGAGGTGTGCGCCACTGCCGAGGCTCGTTACGAGGAGGCCGCATCGCTGTTGGTCGTGGAGTGCGACTGCTTCCTGCGCGTGGTTCACCAGCGCGGCGCGGACGAGAGCTCGCGGCCCGCATGGCTGCCGCGCAAAGATTCCGTGAAAACCTCGGTGGCCCGCGAGGAAGCCGTCGCGGCCGCGAAGGAAATTTTCCGGTCCTGGGTGAAGAAAGTTCGCCAGGCCGTCCAGCAACAACCCTCAACCCCCACCAGCGTATGATCCCCAAATACAACGTTGAATACACGGTCGATATCGGCCGCCACGCCCACACGAGTCACTACACCACCGATGATCCCGTCGCGTGCGAATCGTTCCTGACCGAGTTGCTCGAGCGGGGCCATCGCATCCGCGGCATTCACCACGAGGGCGTGGAATTGTCCAAGGTGGATTTCGACCGGATGGTCAAGACCGCCGCCTCGATGCTGGCCGCCAAGCGCATTTGCATTTCGCTCGGCATCAAGTCCGACGAGGAACGCTTCCGTTTCGGTTTCACCGCGTGAGTCGGGCGCGTGGCCCAACCGCCGCCGGCCCGCATTGCCGGCGGCCTTTTTGATTTTTAAAACTCGAAATTATGAAATCCAAAGTATTCCCCGCGGTCGCGGCGCTCGTCGCCGGCGCGCTGGTCTGGCTCGCGATTCGCTCCGAAGCGCAGGAGCCGAACACGCGCGAGGTGATGAAGCTCAAGCTGGGCTACGCGCAAAACGTCCTCGAGGGCATCGCGACGGAGAACCCCGAACTCATCGTCGGCAACGCGCAAAAACTCAGCGCCCTGAGCAAGGCCGGCGGCTGGCGGGTGAACATCACGCCCGAATACCAACTCTTCGCCGCGGAATTCCGCCGGCACGCGGACGCGGTGGCGCGCGCGGGGAAAGACAAGAACATTGATTCCGCCGCGCTCGCGTATTTCCAGATGACGATGAGCTGCATCAACTGCCACCGCTACCTGCGCGACAACCGCCGCGCGGGCCTGTAGCCGCGGCGCGCGCCACGACGCCACCGTGGCGCGGCAACGAAAGGTCGCCATGCTGTTTCAAAAACTCGGGAGCCTCGGCCGGACGATTCAGCACTTGAATCGTTTCCGCGAGATCGTCGGCGTGTTTCTGAAATACGGTTACGACGACATCGCCCACCGCCTGCACCTGCCGCAGTTGCTCAATCTGCGTTCGCAACGCGGTCGCGAGGAACACGCCGCGATTCACCAACTCACCCAGCCCGAGAAAGTCCGCCGCGCGTGCGAGGAACTCGGGCCGACGTTCGTGAAGATCGGGCAGATTCTCTCGACGCGCCCGCAACTGCTGCCCGACGGTTTTGCGGAGGAACTCGCGAAGCTTCAGGACAGCGTCGCGCCCGTCACGTTTGCCGAGGTGCGGCAGGCGGTGGAAGGCGGACTGAAGCGCCCGCTTGCGGAGGTTTACGCCGAGTTCGAGGAGACGCCCATCGGCTCGGCCTCGATCGCGCAGGTGCATCGCGGACGCTTGAAAACGGGCCGGCGCGTCGTGGTGAAAGTCCAGCGGCCGGGCATCGCGGAGAAGGTCCGCGTGGATCTCGAAATTTTGCACCAAGTGGCCGCGCTCGCGGAGCGGCACCTCGAGGAAACCCGCGTCCACCAACCGACCGCGGTGGTCGAGGAGATTCGGCGCACGCTCTCGCAGGAACTGGATTTCACCATCGAGGCCGCGCATCTCGAACGCTTCGCGCGGCAGTTTGCGGGCGAGCCGACGGTTCATATTCCGGCGGCGTTTCACGAGTGGTCCACGCGCGAAATTCTCACAATGGAATACGTCGAGGGCATCAAGGCCTCGAATTTCCGCGCGCTGCAAACCGCGCGACTGGACCAGCCGGAAATCGCGCGGCGCATCGCCGACCTGATGATGAAGCAGTTTTTCATCCACGGTTTTTTTCACGCCGATCCGCATCCGGGGAACATCCGCATCCTGCCCGGCAACGTCGTGTGCTTCCTGGATTTCGGGATGATGGGTTTTCTCGGGCGGCGCGGGCGCGAGAATTTCGCGTCACTGGTCGCGGGCATCGCGCGGCGCAATGAGGTCGCGGTCGCGGACGCGTTGATCCGGCTCTCGGCCGCGGACATCGAGCCGTCGCGCGCGAGTCTCGAGGCCGAGACGGCGGAGTTCATGCACCAGCATTTTTACCGGCCGTTGTCCGAGTTGGAGTTTGGCAAGCTCACGACGGAACTCGTTCACCTCACCACGCGCCACGGGCTGCGGATTCCGCCGGATTTTTTTCTGATGCTCAAATCGTTGAGCGCGATGGAGACGCTCGTGCGCCTGCTTCACCCCGGCCACAATTTGATCGAGCAGGCGACACCCTTTCTGAAACGCGTGCGGATGCAACGCTACGGCCCGCGCAAAATGGCGCAGAGCTTGTTCGAGGTCGGCCTGGATTTCGCCGAACTCGCGCAGACGCTGCCCGGTGAACTGCGGCGCATCATCGCGCATCTGAAAACCGGCGAGACGCGCGTGATCTTCAAGCACGAGGGCCTCGAACCGGCGATGAACTCGTGGGATCGCGGCACCAACCGGCTGGCCTACGCGATCATGCTCGCCGCGATGGTGATCGGCTCGGCGGTGATCGTCCACGCGCGCATTCCGCCGGTGCTGGCGAATGGGATTCCCGTGCTGGGCGTGGCGGGCTTCATCATCTCGGCGCTGATGGCGATGGGATTGATCCTCGCGATCTTGAAGCACGGGAAAATGTAGGGGTGACAACCCTTGTTGCCGGGCGCGTCTTTGCGTCGCAGCGCCAACCCGCACGCCACAACTCTCGCGTCGTGGTCTCGCGATCCCCACGCTCCGCGGCCCGGCTATTTCAGCATGAAATAGCACGCGGTCGCGACCATCGCGGCGATGGCGATCACGCCGATGGCGACGGGCCACGCGGCGTGGCTGGCGAGCACCCACACGAGCGCGAAGGCCGAGAGGCCCGCGGTCCAGCCCACGGCCTCGACGCGTTTGGTGCGCTCGGCTTCCGCGCGTTTGTTCAAGTCTTCTGTTCCGGCGTTTGGCTTGGGTTCGTCCATAATTTTTCCGTTTGTTCAGCGGCCTTCCAACCAGTCGATCAAGTGGTGCCGCCCGAGTGCGAGATAGAGCGCGAAGCCGTTGAACGCGAGCGCGACAACGGTGTTGCACACGCGCCCTTTCGACCAGTGGGTCTCGCGTCGCACGCAGCGCGCGCCGAGCGCCAACCCCACGCCCGCCAGCGGCACCGCGACGAAAACCAGCGGCGGCACAAACGGCACGCCGCACGCCAACACCGCGAGAACCCCGAGGCAAATCGACGGAGCGAGGGTCAACATTGGCAACGAATCGGGGGAGTCTGGATTCATCGACCCGGCTTCAGCAGTGGTGATGCAAGTGACGGACCGCCGCCGTCTCGGCGGCTCACGTCGTGAACGGCCCGCAATGGCGATCCAATTGTGAACATCGGTTTCATCATTCAGTGAACACTTGTGGGCACCAGGCTAGGCCCGCATTTTCGGCGGTCGGACGGTGTGAGCCGCCGGGACGGCGGCGCGCCGTCAGCGGTCACGGTGAGCGTGCCGGCCTCGAAGGTGACGGCGAATTTCTTCGCGCCCGCCGGGATTTTCGCAGCCTCCTTTTTGTCGATGAGGAGCCGCTCCTGACCGAGTTCGAGTTCGTGGCCCTTCACCTTCACGACGAAGCGCGTCTCCTCGGGATGCACCCACGCGCCGCCCTCCGCCACGACGCGGAGGTCGCGGCCGCCGCTGCTCGCGGTCAGCTCAGATTTGGCGGTGCTGGTTTTCTCCCCGCAGCCCGCGGCGACGAGCAGCGCGCAGCAGGCGAGGGCGATGAGGGTGGTGTGTTTGGTTTTCATGTTTGGGTTTTGGTGGAGGCGTTCTTTCATTCAGGCTGCGCGGCGAATCAGGTACGGAATCCCGGCTTCAGCCGGTGGGACATACTTCGTGACGGAGACGCGGAAATTTTCCAGCGCGCCGGGCGGGCGCACGCCCCGCCGCCTGAAGGCGGGACTCCGTACCCAGGCGAGCGGCAAGCGCCGATTCTGTCGTCCCGGTCGGGACTTGCCGGTCTGCCGCGTCCCATCCCAGCACTGAAGTGCTGGGCTATTTTCGGTTGTCCCTGCGGGACGCGACTCGTTTCGAGAACAGCTTTGGGAGCAAGGGTGAGGCGCTCCAATAACAGCGGTCTGATTTGTTTTCATAGCGGTTCTCGCGGCTCATGGCTCGCGCCAGAAAATCCGGAACGCCTCCGGGATTTCCTCCAGCTTCGGCCCCGACAGATTGAACGTGTAGGGATCGCGCGGATGCGCGGGCGTGCCGGTGAGTTTTTCCTCGACGTGATATTTTCCATCGGCCTTCCACAGCGTGATCGTGGCGTTGTAGGCGCCGCCCCAACTGAAGATTTGGAACGCGAGTTCGCCCTGGTTCAGCACGGGCAACAGCGCCGGGTCCACGATGCCGCCGAGTTCGGTTTGCAGGCGTTTGGCGAGCGCGAGGCACTCATCATAGAACGGCTCGATGGTCACGAGAATGCGGCCCGTGGCATCCTTGCCGATCTGCGAGTGGCGGCGTTGCAACGCGAGATATTCGCGGTGATAGGCCAGCACGGTGCGGTTGATTTCGTCGGTTTGGAGCTTCGAGAGTTTCAGCTTTTTGATTGCCTCGTTTGTGAGTTCGGGGCCGCCGCCGTAGGGGTTCATGAACGGCTGCTTCGGCGCGGCCGCTGGCTCACGCGCCGCACCTGGCGTCTCCTTCCAATAAACCCGATACTCTTCCGGGATCACGTCGTTCAACTTCTCGCCGCTGGTGCTGCGACCGGCGGGCGCACCGACATTTACGTTCCCCGCGTTGGGCGTGCCGATGCGCTCCTCCTTGAAATGGTAGAACTGGCCGTCCTTCCAGAACTCGGCATGGACTGAGCATTCGCCGGCGTGGCGAAACAACCCGATGGTCATCAACTGGCCGGGCTGCGGCACGGGAATCACATCCTTGCCGATCAAACCACGAAGTTCCTGCGCCATGCGCCGGGCGAGCGCGAGGCTTTCGTCAGCGAACGGCGTGATCTTCACATGGAAGTGGCTCTGCGCATCGCGCGTGAACTCGGTGTGCTGGCGTTCGAGCGAGAGAAACTCGCGGTAGTAAGTCTGAAAGGTCTTGTTCAGCTCCACGACTTGCGCCGACGTGAACCCCATCTGCTTCACGAACGGCTCGCCCAGCACCGGGCCATCCGCGCCTTTCACGAATGGCGCGGGCAAGCCGGCGAAGGTGTAGGGGTTGGACTGATCCACTGACGGATGCTTCGGCCCAAGGATTGCGATGGCGATGCCCACAATGGCGGCCACGAGGACGGTGACGACAAGGCCGACCAGCTTGTTTCCATCGGGCTTGATCTCATTTTGCCCCGATGCAAACGCCGCCTTCACATCCCGCCCGCGCAGGAGAATCCAGCAGACGAAGGCGGCCAACGCGTAGAACCCGCCCGCCCAATACGGCACCGCCAGACCGAACCAATGCCGGCCGCACGCAAACGTCAGCAGCGCCCCCACGACCACGAGGCTCGCCGCGTTGACGCGCGCCAGCCGGTCGCGCCCCTGGCTTCTGGCTTTGGGCAATAAAAACAACGCCAGCAGCGAAAGGGTCAGGATGCCGGCAAATTCAAACGCGTCCCGCCCCAGCGAATCCGTCGTGCCGATTACCATGTCCGTGCGCAGTGCCGGGAACAGCACGCGCGCCAAACCAACGACGCCCGCCAGCACGCCGAGACCGCCCAAGCCGAGCAGGACGGCCATCACCACCGCGAAGATTTCCTTCGCGTCCTGCTGGCGGAAATTTGGCTGACTGGGCACTTCCATCGACTTGTTCACGCCGTTGTCCGCAACCGGCTTAAATTCGTTCGCAGCGCCCGCGAACGCGGCTTCGACCTCCCGTTTGCGCAGCAGCAGGAA
>JAYVOY010000207.1:0-7520 GCA_043757645.1 Verrucomicrobiota bacterium | reverse complement strand
TTCCTCCAACCCGACGGCGCGCTCCCCAAGGAAATCATGCCCGACTTCCTGCATCTCTCCCCCAAGGGCTACCAAATCTGGGCCGACGCCATCGAAACCAAACTCGCCGCGTTGATGAAATAATCCGCACCCGAAAACCCCCGCTGGCTTCCCAAGCGGCGCGATCCTTCGCGCCGCTTTTTTTTGCGCCCCGAAATCTGAACCCGAACTCCGAAACAGGCGCGCGCGAATTTCGCGGCGACGCCCCCGGGGCGCGGGAGCGTCCGTTCCGTGCATTTCCATTTCGGAGTTCGGGTTCAACCCTAATGCCTTTCGGGAATTCCAAATGGCGCAGCGGGGCGGAAGTCCCGCAGGGACGACCGCTAATAGCCCAGTTCGGGCTAACCTTTCCCCGCCCCAGTGTGGACAGCATCCCGAACGAGGCCGCGCCCCGAGACAGCCCACCGCATTTTGTACCGCGGTGGCAGAGCGCGAGCGGCGACACCGCTTTCGCGCGTGCGGGGAATGCCGCGTAGGTTCCCGTCCCCGGCGAGCGTACCGTGCGCGCAACCGTCCTTGGAAATCCGGTGGCTCCCCGTCCGTGCGAAAGCGCCGTCGCCGCTCCGCTCTCCCCGCGCAGCACATAAAAAACCCCGCGCGTCCCCGCCGCGCCAGCCGCGGCTTACTCACCGCATCAGCCCGTGGCCAAACACAGCGACCTCAATCCAAGTGAAACGCAGACCCGCCTCCAACCAATTTCGTTCCATTCCCCTGCCCTAAATTCCCTCGCCAAGTCTGAACGCATTTCCGTGCCACCCGCGCCCGCCGCGCCCCTCACCGCCGCAAAATAAACTCCTTCGCGTTCAGCAATCCCCACAACAAATCCTCCAACGCCGCGCGGCGGTCCGACGCCTTTTCCAAATGCCGGTTCGCCGCCGCCAGTTCCACCGCGGACGGCCCGCGCGTGAGCGCCACCCAGTAAAGTTCCTCGACGATTTGCGCGTTGGATTTCCCCGCGTTCAGCAGCGCGTTGAGCTGGTTGTCCGAGCGCGAGATCAGGTCGTGAATCGCCGGCCCGGAAATCATTTGGAAGGCCTGCCCCATTGAGGTTTCCGCCGAGCGCTCGCATTCGCAAACGAGCTGCCGCTGCGGCTTGCCGAACAGGCTCAGGAACATGTCCGGCGTCGATTCCGTCTTGCGTTTGCGCCGACTTTCGATGCGCTCGACGGGCAGTTCCGCCGCGCGCAAACCCGTCGGATAATTTTTGAACTCCGGCGTCACCCCCGCGACCTGATGCAAACAATCAAACATCTGCTCCGCCGACAATCGCCGCACAATCGCGCGCGAATAATTGGTCTCATCCTCCGCGTTCGTCGCGTTCGGTTCACTCGCGGTCTGGTAGGCGCGCGACGCCGTGAGCGTGCGAATCAACGCGCGCAAATCGTAGCCGCCCCGCACGAATTCCGCCGCCAGCGCGTGGATCAACGCCGGATGCGACGGCGGATTCGTCGGCCGAAAATCATCAATCGGATCGACGATGCCGCGGCCGAACAGGTGGAACCACACGCGGTTCACCAGCGCGCGCGCGAAGTAGGGATTCTCCGGGCGCGTGATCCACTCGGCGAGTGATTCGAGTTCCGCGTCCGAGTCGGATTTTGCCGTGGGCGCGGCGACGCCGAGGAGCCGGCTGCGCGCGGGCTTTTCCGTGCGCGGATTCGTGACCTGCTTGTCGTGATCGAGGAAAACAATTTGCTCCCCGCGAAACTCGTTTTTATCGAGCCGGTCGAGCGGTTTGTTCTCCAAAATCTTGTACTCGATCTTCGCGAACACCGCCGCCCAGTCGTAGTAATCGTCCTGCGTCCAGCGGTCGAACGGGTGATTGTGGCACTGCGCGCATTGCAGGCGCGTGCCCAGCAGCACCTGCGCGACCGCCTCGCCGCGCACGGATGCGGTGCGCGTGGCGCGGTAAAAATTCGCCGCCGGATTCGCGTACGTGCTGCCCCGCGCGGTCACGATGGCGCGGGCGAATTCATCCATCGGCCGGTTCGCCGCGAGATGCTCGCGAATCCAGTGATGAAACGCCTGCACGCCCTTGGGATCGAGACTGCGCACCTCGACGCGCAGCAAATCCGCCCACTTGAGCGCCCAAAAATCCGCGAACTCCGGTCGCTCCAACGCCGCGTTCACGAGCCGCGCGCGTTTGTCCGCCGCGCCGTCCGCGAGGAACGCGCGGGCCTCCGCCGGCGTCGGGAGAATGCCGAGCAAATCCAAAAACACGCGGCGCAGAAAAACCTCATCCGCGGCAATCGCGGAGGGATTGATGCGCAGCGTCCGCAGCTTCGCGAACACGTGTTCATCGACAAAATTCCGCGGCTGCGGATTGGCCCACTGGAAATTCGGACGCGCCGGCACGAACGCCAGCCGCACCGGCTGTTGCAAATTCAGAAAGCGCACCAGCACCGTCGTCTCGCCAAAGCCCAGCCGCGTCACCACGCCCGTCGCGCTCACGGACGCGAGACTCACGTTCACCACCTCGTAACACGCCGTCTGCGTGACCTCGCGCGTCGAGCCATCGGAGAAAGTTGCGGTGGCCTTGATCGCCAGCGACGCCGCCGGATCGAGCAGGATTTGCTCGCCCGGCGTGACCTCAAGTTTCGTGAGCCGCGGCGCGCTGGCCGTGTGCCGCGCGGCCCCGCCCGCGAGCCAATCCCGCAGCGCGCGATGCTCCCACGAATCCACCGCGAACCGCTGCCCGCCCTCGTGCGGCACCTGCGCCAGCGCCTTGCGCAAAATCAGGCTGCGGTCCGGTTCCACGAGATTGATTCGCCGCCCAAGCTGCTCGCGCGTCACCGCCGCGTGATCGAAATCCGCATCGCCACCGCGCAGCGAAAGTTTGAAACCGCCCTTGCCTGTCGCGTTCCCGTGACACGTCCCGAGACTGCACCCCGCCTTCGCCAGCACCGCCTCGACGTCGTTCTCAAAACTCACCGAAGCCGCGACCGCGCTTCGCTCCAAAAAACTCGCGAGCAACAGCGCGACACCAAGCGCGGCCAACCCTTTCCATGAACCGGAGCGCCGATCTCCAGATCGGCGAGTTGCTGCGATCGATTCGCGCCGAACTGGAGTGCGGCGCTCCACCGCGGTTTCTGGTTCCGACGCGCGTCCCTCGGCAGCCGTTGGTCCCCCGCAAGCTCCCGAGCGCCGAGCACCCGCTCGGCGAGTGTCCCGACCGCCATGAATCGCGCCGAGCCAGTGCTCGGCGCTCCGCCCGCGGCTCCGCGCCGCAACGCGCGCAAAGTCATCGGGGAAATCCCTCCCGAAACTTGCGACAACACAACGGCGCGGCGAACGAATGCATGATTGCGGCATGGCGGCGAAACGTAGCCCGCACCGGTGCGATGTAAAACCGATTCCCGCCGCTGCCTCGCATTGCTTTGAGCGGAGCTTCGAGACAGTGCCAAGTTTTCTCGAAGGCTTCAAAAAAAGGTGGGTCGCGCGAAGTCCACGAAGGCGGCGAAGTGAGTGAGCGCGCGTCCGTGGTTTCCCTTCGCCTTCTTCGCGCCCTTCGCGCGACACCTCCGCAATTCGGAATCAACGCCGCGGCGCGATCTCAATATTCGTCGCCACCGGCCCCGACCACGGCGTCGAGATGGGCGGTCCACCGGACTGGCGCTGCTTCGGATTGTGCGCGCGCGCGACCAACTGGGCGTTGCTCTTGAGCGTCACGGGAGCACCGTAAACAAAGGCGTTCGTGCGGATCGCGCCCTGCGGCAGGCGCGGGTCGGTGCCGTCGAGCGTGAAATAAATCGTCGCGTTCGTCGCCGCCGCCGCGAGCGCGAGACGGAATTCCCCGCCCGCGCCGCCGCCGGTTTCGCGCGTGACGCGCGGCGGTTGCGCGAGCTGGCGGTCGATGAAATCCACGCGGTTCGAGAGCCAGTTTTTCATGTGGTTGAGTTCGCTTTGATACGAGCCACCGCGCGGTTGAAAGCCCCAGCGTTTATACTCGCGCGGTTGCGCCTCGCGCAGTTCGGCGGCTTGGCGATCAATCACCGCGTGGAGATTCGTCACGGAGAAATGCGTGCCGCGCAATTCCTGCCAGCGATCCACCCAGCGCTGCCAGAAATCCGGATCGCTGAACAACCGCGGCCACCACGGCCCGCTGAAAAACGGCCCCGTGTTCCACTGCCGCGGATCCGCGTCGCGACCGTCGGTCGAACCCAGCGCGCGATCAAAATCCCAGTGCGGGCCGAAGGTGATCTTGCCGTTGCGCGGCTTGTGCAAATAGGTGCTCAACACGAGCGCGTCCACGTTGCCGCTCAAAACTTCGAGCACGTGAAAATCAATCCCCGCCGCGACATCGAAGTACGCGGGATAACCGAGCACGGGGTCTTTCCAGTTCGGCGATTGCAGCACGCGGTCGAAGTCGCGGAAGAAACCGAGCAGATAATCCCGCTGCGCCGCGCGCTGCGGCAGCCGCAGCGTGGCCTCCTTCGGCTCGACGTGAACCACCGTCGTGCCGCCCGCGCCGAAGCCGCCTTCGTCGGGTCCGGTGCGGTCGATCTTCAAAATGTAGCCGCCCGTCACCGCCGGCGCCTTCAGGTCGTCACCGCCGAGACGATCAATGTCCACGCGGTTTTTCCCGATTTTGATTTTTTCCTCGAGCACGTAAACGCCGTGATAATCGTTGCTCCGCACCGGCCCCGGCCCGCGGTTCATGAACACTTCGACGAAGCGCGTGCGCGGCGAGTAGCGGCCCAGGTCGCGGCTCAATTGGTGGATGAACGGATTGTGAATCAGCGGCGGATCGAAGCCATTCGGCGCGTACAGCACCCACTCGGATTCCGCCGGCAGGCCCGCGGCGGCGTGCTTTTGCTCGTCGTTGAACTCGTCGAGAAAATGCACCGCCCAGCTCGCCTGCGGCATTCCCATCGACGACGAACCCCGCATGTGAAACCCGCCGCGCGTGGTGAGCGTGGGCGCGTTCGTGAGCGACGAGCGGCCCGCGACCGGGTCGAAAAACGAGAGCGCGACAAAATTATTCCGCGCGGAAACCGGCGTGTCCTTCGCGGGCTGGTGCATGAGCAACAGCGGCAGCGACGAGGTGAACGCGAGCGCGTTGGTGTGCAGTCGCAAATACACCTCGCCGCGCGGCGGGCCGGGCAGCAGGCCCGTTTGATACGCCCGCGCGCGGAGGTGCGTGGTGTTGGTGAGCAACAGCGGCGCGGCAAACACCGGCGACGCGGCCGACGGCAGCGTGCCGTCCAGCGTGTAGCGCACGACGGCGTCCGCGGCGCTGGTCGAGAGTTGCAGGCGGAATGGTTCCGTGAAATTTCCACCCGCGCGCGCGAACGTGACCTCGGGCGCGAAGCCCGCGCCGCTGCTCGCGTTGGCGCGTCCCGGCGTGGGTCGCGCGAGAAATCCGCGCGTCGCCGGTTCGCCCCGCACGCGGCCGTCGGACACATCGGCGGCCTGTTTCGCCGGCGCGAATTCCGAGACGAGGTTTTTGTTGGGATCGACCAGCGCGAGATAACTGCCCGCCGGATCGAGCCGGAAGTTCGTGTGCAAATGCGCGAGGTCCTTGGTGCGATCCTTGCCCGACGCGAACACGAGCAGGTATTTGTCCGGCAGCACGATCACGTTGGGAAACTTCCACTTCGTCAGATTCGTCCGCGTGTCGGTGAGGAACCAGCCCGCCAGTTTCGCCGCCGCCTTGCCGCCATTGTGCAACTCGATCCAGCCCGAGTGCTCCCCGTCGTCATCAAGCAATCCGCGCTGATTGATCGTGAGAAATTCCGACAAATAAACCCGGTCGAACTGCTCGGCCCCGCGCGCGGCGAACCCGAGCGCCAGCGTGAAAATCACAATCAAAACGGCGTGACGAGCATGGGGCAAATACATCGCGCGACAACTTAGTGAGCGGCTCCAAAAAATGTCGAGCGGTCCCGTGTGCGCGGCGAAAATCGTCGCCCGGAGCGCGGCTGTGTGCGCAGCACCAGCCGCAGCGCGTGACCCGCACGAGGGCCGTCGAAGCCTTTTGTGCCCTCCGGCTTGAGCGGCTGCTGCGGCTGGTCTGCGACACAGCCGCGCTCCGGCGCCGCCCCCGATTGACGCCGCCCCGCCAAACCGCCACGGTTCGCGCGCACCCGAATCCAATCCGATCCACGACCGCCACTTCAACCCACGCCACCATGTTCCATCGCCGTCACTGGCTCGCGACCGTCACCGCGATGAGCGCCGCGCACGCCGCGGGCAACCACGTCCGCGCCGCCGCGCCGAATCCCAACGCCAATCCCGCCGCTGAGGTGGCCGACACCGCGAGCCGCATTCGCATCACGCGACTCACCGCGACGCCCGTGGGGCCGAAGGTTTTTCTTAAATTGGAAACCAACCAGGGCGTCACCGGCTGGGGCGAGATTGACCAGCTTGAACCCAAGGTCGCGGCGCTGCTCGCGCGTTCGCTCTACGAATTGCTCGATAACGAAAACCCCACGCGCATCGAATACCTCTGGCAGAAACTCTACCGCTCGCATCGCGACATTCGCGGCGGCTCGTTCATGGTCCACACCCTCGCGGGCATCGACATGGCGCTGTGGGACATCACCGGAAAACTCTGGGGCGTGCCCGTCTATCGCCTGCTCGGCGGGCCGACGCGCGACAAGGTCCGCGTGTATCCGTCGGCCACCGCGACCAAGGTGGGCGCGGGTCCGCAGCCCTTCTCCGGCAATCCCGCCGAGATCGACCGGCTCGTGAGGTCCGTCGAAAACGCGCGCAAATCCGTCGGCCCCGCGGGCACCGTGATGTTCGACGCGCATTGCGCGCTGCCGCCGCCGTTCCTCCTGCAATTCGCCGCCGCGATTCAGCCCTACGACGTGCTTTATCTCGAGGAACCCGCCGTGCCCGGAAACATCGAAGTCTTCAAACGCCTCAAGCAACACATCGCGATCCCCTTCGCCATCGGCGAGCAGGCGCGCACGATTTGGGATGTGCTGCCCTATCTCACCTCGGGCGTCGGCGACATCGTGCAGGTGGATTGCGCGCACACCGGCGGCATCAGCGCGCTGCGCAAAATCGCCACGCTCGCCGAGACTTATTTCGCCCCGCTCGCGCCCCACTGCGTCACGACCGATCTCGGCATGACGGCCAGCCTGCACGTCAGCGCCGCCGTCGCGCTGTTTCTCCTGCACGAATATTATCCGAGCATCACGCCGCGCGATCTCGTGCGGAAAAGCTGGTCCGTGGACAAGGACGGTTACGCCTCGCTGCCGCAGGGTCCGGGTCTCGGCTGTGAAGTGAACGAAGCCCGGCTCGAAGAACTCGCCCGCCTCCCGCACAAACCCGAATGGCCCACGCGCGGACGCCTGCCAGATGGGTCGATCTCGGATTACTGAGCGCGGCAAATGGGGAATTGGAATGGCCGCAAAGAACGCCAAAAGAGCGGCTGCTAACCTGAACATTTCATAGGCGACTGGAAGGCAGGATTTTTTGGCGCAAAATTTCCGGGATCGATCCTCCAGGGAGTCGGAAGGGCTGGCCAAGGGCTC
>JAYVOY010000206.1:0-7551 GCA_043757645.1 Verrucomicrobiota bacterium | reverse complement strand
TGGGCATTCACTGGTTTTTCAAAATTTAGCGGGCAGCGACAACACAATTGAACTGAGCAAACGTCATGGAGCCGATCAAAACTGACCTCGTAGTCTTGGGTGGGGGACCGGGCGGATACGCCGCCGCATTTTACGCCGCCGATTTGGGCAGGCGCGTCATTCTTGTCGAGAAGGACAAACGCCTCGGCGGCGTGTGCCTGAACCGCGGCTGCATCCCGTCGAAGGCGCTGTTGCAGGCGACGAAACTGGTCACCGAGGCGCGCGAGTCCGCGCATCGCGGCATCACGTTCGAGCCGCCGAAGATCGAACTGGAGAAGCTCCGCGCGTGGAAGGAATCCGTGCTCGAGAAGCTCGGCGGCGGCATCAAGTCGCTCGCGCAGAAACGCGGCGTGACGGTGATTCACGGGCGCGGCTATTTCGAGGGGTCGCAATTGCTGCGCGTCGAAAGCGAGCAGGGGCAGCAGTTCATCAGCTACGACAAGGCGATCGTCGCGGTGGGTTCGCGCGCGGCGCTGCCGAAGGCGTTTGATTTGGGCAACCCGCGCATCATGACCTCGCGCGGCGCGCTCGAGCTGGAGGAGATTCCCAAGGATTTGCTCATCGTCGGCGGCGGTTACATCGGCATGGAATTGGGCACCGTGTATGCGGCGCTTGGCAGCCAAGTGGTGGTCGTCGAGGCGCTCGAGGCGATTCTCGCGGGCGCGGATGCCGACCTCGCGCGGCCCGTGCTGGCGCGGGCGAAAAAGATGTTTAAGGAAATTCGCCTCAAGACGCGCGTGTTGAAAATGTCCACCGCGGGCAAACAAATCAAAGTCGTGACCGAGTTGGAGGGAAAGCCGCGCGAGGAATTGTTCGACCGCGTGCTCGTCGCCGTCGGGCGCTGGCCGAATTCGGATGATCTCGGTTTGGAACAAACGAAGGTCGTGCGCGACGACAAAGGTTTCATTGAGGTCAACGCGCGACAGGAAACCGCAGACCCGGCGATCTACGCGATTGGCGACATCGTCGGCGGCCTGATGCTCGCGCACAAGGCCGCGAAGGAGGCGCGTATCGCCGTCGAGTGCCTCACGGGCGCGGACAGCAAATTCGAGCACGTCGTGCCCGCGGTCGTGTTCACGGATCCCGAGGTCGCGTGGTGCGGGCTGACGGAGAACGAGGCGGCGGCCAAGGGCATTCCCGTGCAGGTCGCGAAATTCCCGTGGGGCGCGTCAGGTCGCGCGCTCACGTATGATCGCACGGATGGTTTGACGAAGCTGATTTTGGAACCCGAGACCGAGCGCGTGCTCGGCGTGGGCATCGTCGGTCACGGCGCGGGCGAACTCATCGCCGAGGGCGTGCTCGCCGTCGAGATGGGCGCCACCGCGCGCGATCTCGCCGAGTGCATCCACCCGCACCCGACGCTCTCCGAGACCGTGATGGAAGCGGCCGAGACGTTCTTCGGCCATGCGACGCACACGTATATTCGGAAGAGCGACGCGGCGAAGGGGTAGCGCGGCGGGGCGGCGAAATGGCCGAGCGCGAAGGGTTCGGCAACGAAGGGCACAACCGCTGTCAGCCGCGCGGGTGTGGGGTAAAAGGCGAGTGAGGTGGCGCGGACTTCCAGGGCCTCTATGTCGCAAGGCTTCTTCCAAACCGTAACAATGCAATGGGCGGACCGCCGCCGTCTCGGCGGCTCACGGCGCGGGAAGTCCGCGAGGTCGATTCACACGCGAGCTTTTGGTTCCCCATACAGTAAACATTTTGTGCTGTGGAAAACGCCCGCCTTCGCCTCATTTGGACGGTGTGAGCCGCCGGGACGGCGGCGGTCCTACTGCGTGGTTACGGCTAAAACACCTCCGGTTGCGCCCGTCGGCGCACATTTTCCGAATCCCCGCTTGCCTCGTCCGACGCCAATGCCCATCTTCCCCGGCTCTTTATGCTGACCATCGGCGGACTCTCCAAATCATTCGGCGGGCGCGTTCTGTTCGAGGACGTGACCCTCCAGGTCAACCGCGGCGACCGCATCGGCCTCGTCGGGCCGAACGGCGCGGGCAAGACCACGCTGCTCCGCCTCATCCTCGGCGACGAGGAACCCGACGACGGCAAAATCAATTTCCAACGCGGCATCACCATCGGCTATCTCCCGCAGGAAAGCGCCCCCATCGCCAATGAAACCGTCCTCGAACTCGCCAGCTCCGTCAGCACCGAGCTGACCCGCGTCATGCGCGAGCTGCGCGAATTCGCCGCCGCCGGCGACAGCGATTCCGCCGAGGCCCACGAGGCCAGCGCGCGCTTCGATGAACTCGACGGCTCCACCACCCAGGCCAAGGCCAAGCAAATGCTCAACGGCCTCGGCTTTCGCGACGCCGACTTCGACCGCCGCGCTTGCGAACTCAGCGGCGGCTGGGTCATGCGCGCCCACCTCGCGCGCCTCCTCACGCAAGAGCCCGACCTCCTCATCCTCGACGAACCCACGAACCACCTCGACCTCGAGGCGCTAATATGGTTTCAGGAATATCTCCGCTACTACCCCGGCGCGATTCTCATGATTTCGCACGACCGCGAATTCCTGAATCAACTCGTGGACAGCATCCTCGACATCCGCCAGTCCAAACTCACGCGCTACCGCGGCAACTACGATGACTACGTCGTCCAGCGCGAAGCCGCCGAAGTGCAACTCCTGGCCGCCTACAAAAACCAGCAGAAGGACATCGCCCGCCTCCAGGAATTCGCCGACCGCTTCGGCGCGAAAGCCAGCAAAGCCTCCCAAGCCCAGAGCAAGCTCAAGCAAATCGAGCGCATGGAAAAAATCGAAGCGCCCGTCAGCGAGTCCAAAAAAGTTCACTTCAATTTTCCGCAACCCATCCGCGGCGGCCAGCGCGCCATCCGCGTCACGAACATCCACCACGCCTACGGCGAAAAAGTCGTTTACGCCGGCATCAACCTCGAAGTCGAACGCGACAAACGCATCGTCCTCGTCGGCCCCAATGGCGCGGGCAAATCCACGCTGCTGAAAATTCTCGCCGAAGTCATCCCCGTCCAACAGGGCCTGCGCGAACTCGGCCACAACACCAAGACCGGCTACTACTCGCAGTATCGCGTCGAAATGCTCCAGCCCCAGCGTACCGTGCTCGAAGAGGCGCTCGACACGCCCCAGCGCATCACCGAACAGGAAATCCGCTCCGTCCTTGGCTGCTTTCTTTTCAGCGGCGATTCCGTTTTCAAGAAAATCCATGTCCTCAGCGGCGGCGAAAAAAGCCGCCTCGCCCTCGTCAAACTCCTCCTCGATCCCCCCAACCTCTTGCTGATGGACGAACCCACCACGCACCTCGACATGGCCAGCATTGACGCCCTCCTCGGCGCGCTCAAAACCTTCGCCGGCACCGTCATCTTCATCAGCCACGACGTGTACTTCATCCGTGCCATTGCCAACCACGTCATCCACGTCAAGAGCGGCCAGCTCCATCACTACTCCGGCGGCTACCAATACTACCTCGACAAAACCGCCGCCCAATCCGAGCGCGCCGCCCTCACCGCCGGCGACGCCCCGGTGAAAACCAAACCCGCCCCCGCCGAAAAACCCGGCGGCACCTCCAAGGAACAACGCAAACGCGACGCCGACGAACGCCAGACCCGCGCCAAGCAACTCCGCGAACAAAAGCAACTCGTCGAGAAACTCGAAAAAGCCATCGCCGACCACGAGCGCCAGTTGCAGGAATTATCCGAGGAACTCGAGAAGCCCGAAACCTACGCCCTCGCCGGTCGCGCCATGCACCTCAACCGCGAAGTCCTCGGCGTCCAATCCGAACTCGACGCCGCCACGCAGTCCTGGGAAGCCGCCGTCAACACCCTCGGCCAACTCGAGGCGGCGATTCCGGGGTTGGAGAATGACTAATCACTAGACGTCAAGTAATCGCGACTTGAGCCGGGGAATCGAAACCTATCTGCGATAAGCCGGAGGAGGGGAGTATGTGCGTGCGGGCATAACATAACTTGGCGTGTAAGAACGTTGATATGAAGGGATGGCCGGAGGGGTATAAGTAGGAGATGGCGTTTGAATCGTGTAGGTCTCGCGTGTGTTTACCGTATCACGCGTTTTCCCACTCATATAGTCATCGAATTTTCCGGGCTCGTACGCCTTTTCAAACGTCACCCTAGAATGACCTTTCACACCCAGATTTGGGTTTTTGTAATCAAACTCTTTTTGGAACGTCTGGTTTTTGATTTCCTTCATGTCGTGCTTGTACTTCATTTCGCTGATGTCGTGGTAGCCGCTATTCACCACACCCAGGGCCTTGCCAGCGGCACCCGTGATGCCCATTGGCTTTGAGAGATTCTTGACAGCGTTATACCTATAATCCTCCAAGTTTTTCATTGCTTGAATTCCCGTATGCTGATCGCGTGGATTCGGCAGAGATCGCATCCATTCGGCCTGTTTAGTCTGTAACGGGTTTGTTGTTGCACGCGCTTCCAGGGTTTTCGACCCAGTGATCCGTTGATTCTCCGCTCGGTTCTGAAAATCCTGAACCGTTTTCAATTGTCCACCCGAATACCTCGTCTGGAAATCCCTGATCGTGCCAAGCTCCTTCTCGCTATAGCGCCGAGTCATCTCGGCCAAGGACCGCCGCTGGACGTCGCTGTACCGATTCATGGAGTCTTTGATTACCGTTAGGTCCGCTGCTTTATATCGTTTTTGAAAATCGCGAACCGTGGCAAGATCAGTAATGCCAAATTTGCCCTCATAACCTTTGGCCGCCTTCACGTCTCCGTCTCCGACGATCGAGGCAAATCTCCTACAAGCTTCAAGCTCCGATGGCTTATACCGGTTCTGGAAATCATTCAACGTCTTCAAGTCGTGCGGATCGTAACGACTAATGATATCGCGATACGGTGTCGTAGAATTCACCGGAAAACGTTTTTCAAAATCGTCCAACGTCTTGAGCTTGCCACCTGTATAGCGGTCCTGAAAATCACGGACTGTTTGGAGCTCCTCAAATGAGGTGCTTGTAGCCGCGGCGCGGAGACCGAGAGCAGCAAAGGCGATCACCAACGTTAGAATTAGGCTCGAAGTTTTCATGGGAGAGTAGGACTGGCATTTTTGAACCGAGTTGCACCAAGCTTCCACGAACGACCGACTTGTCAATCTGTTGATGGGATTTTGCTTTTGATGCCCCGCGCGGGATGGAGGTCGTTGAAATAGTTTTGCGGAGAACTGGCGGATTTCCCCCCGAATTGTCGCGCTCCAACGGCCGTGTTCGTCGGCGGTGTTCACCGGGCGCAAGGCCCAGTCGGCGGTCGTGCTGGCTGGCGCAGCCGGGCCTTCGCCTCGCTCCATTCGAGCACCTGTTCTTTGCCTTCGGCCAATCGTTGCACCGTTTCCTCCAACGCCGCGCCGTGCCAGTCTGGAGATTCCAATTCATCGTCAGAACGACTGAGTTGCTCCCACAAGGTTTCCATCATGCGGAGCTGTTCCTGCCGGGGCAGGCATTGAATTTCTTGAACGCTCATAAACTAAAATATTTGGCCGCACCGTGCGGATAACGGTCGTGATTGGCCGCCAGGTCAGCGGGAAGATTCCGACCGGCACCCGCGAGTGAGCGCAGCTTTTCCAAGTAAGGGCTGAGGTATTTGCTCATAAATAATTTCTCTTTATGCCGCCGGCCGATTGAAATCGAAGCGAACGGTCACAACGCGATTTCACCCGCTACACGCCAAATTCGGTCTGCTTCCCGCTCGCCTCCTGTTTGGCCTTCTTGAAATTCAAGTCCGGCTCGTAATCGGGATGCTCGGCCCGGGCCTTGCCTTCCAGCAAATCGCCGATGGTCAGCAGTTGCACCCGGGGGAATTTCTTCCCGTTCGGGCTTTCGTAAAAGCCGGCGCTCGCGGCGTCGCCACTCATTCCGCGCGTGGGTGCTTCCAGCGAAATGAACAGCGCGATCTCCGCGCCCTCACGTTCGCGCACGTGGTTGAGCGCGCGAACATCGTCAGCCTTAAGACCGCCGCTTTTGACGCTCACGACGATCTTGCGGGAGCCGTGCTTGTCCACATCGTGAAAAAATTTCACGCCGTCAATCCCGCCGTCCGCGCCCTTTTTCTTGCCTTGGAAGGGCTGCGCCTCCACAAGAGACACGGCCCACCATTGGAACTGATACTTGTCACGCCGGGCGAGATCGCGCGCTGCCTCAAGGTCGCGGGGCGTGCCGTGAACCTCATATTTGCACCGCTTGCCGAACGCGTCTTTGATCCTCTTCTCGATGAGCGAGATGGCGAGATGGGTGATGTCGATGCCCAGCCATTTGCGCTTCAATTTCTGCGCGGCGTGAACGGCGGTGCCACAACCGCAAAACGGATCCAGCACCATGTCGCCCTCATTGCTGCTGGCGGAAATAATGCGCTCCAAAAGAGCCAGCGGCTTTTGCGTCGGGTAGCCAAGTGCCTCGTTGCCGGCCGCCTGCTCGATGTCCGTCCACACGTTGGTGACAGTGCGCCCCTTCGAGTCTTCCAAATATTTTTTGTATTGTGGAACCGCGCCGGGCTTGGTCTGCACGAGAAGTCCGTCGGCCAAGGCTTGCTCCATTCGCGCTCGCGTCCACCGCCACACGCGCGTCACCCCGAGAAATTCATAGGTTAGGTTTGGCCGGTTGTCGTTGGGATTGAGCAATGGCAGCAAACGGTAGCGTCCCTGCTCATCCGAATGGCGGTAGGCCGATTCCACATAGTCGGGATCATGCGCGGCAAAGGGTTGGTGGAAGGTGCAGTTATCCGTTTTGGTGTAGCGAAAAATCGTGTCGGTGCAGGTGGGAAAATTGATGGAACCAAGACTTTTGGGATTCGAGCGCTTCCAAATGATTTCGTTGCGATAGCGATCGACGCCAAACACCCCATCGAGCACGACTTTCAAATAATGCGAGGCCGTGGGGTCGCAATGGAGATACAGCGAGCCGGTGGGCTTGAGCACCCGATGCAGTTCGAGCAAGCGGTTGGCCATCATCGTGAGATAGGCCATCATGGCGTTCTGCCCCAGAAAGTCTCGCAGCGCGCGCATCACGCCGGCCAGTTGGGTGTTTTTTTGATGCAGCAGTTCGTCGAACTCACGCTCGGCCTGATCGCCCCACTGCCACGAATCCTTGAAGGCCTCAATCTGCGCCTCGCTTTTTTGCCCCTTGGGCGACTTGAACAGCAAGTTGTAATCGCGTTTGGAATTGAACGGAGGGTCGAGGTAGATGAGATCAACGGACTCGCTCGCGAGGTGCTCGCGCAGGACGTGAAGATTGTCGCCGTAATAAAGCCGGTTCATCCGCGCGCACTGTAAGGACTCGGCTAACGCGGTCAACGCAGCTTCGCCGCGCACAAAAAAATCCCCCTCAAAACCCCGTTGCCAACCCCTCCTCGCTTCGCAATTCTCGCGCCCGCAAACCAACCCCATTTCACCGCATGAAACTCGGCATCATCAACTCCGCCTTCCAACAAGTGGGCATGGACACCGCCACCGGCCTCGGGCACATCGCGCGGCTCGGCTTCGATTGCGTGGATATTTTCACCGAGGCCACCACCATTTCGCGCCGCGAAATC
>JAYVOY010000205.1:0-7554 GCA_043757645.1 Verrucomicrobiota bacterium | reverse complement strand
CAGCGCGCGTTGCCGCCCGCGTCGTCACCGTGATCGCCGATGCCGCAATAGACGCGGCCATCGCTCGCGACGGTGAGGTCGCCCCACGAGGACCAGAGGCGGCGCTTGGCGGCGTCGGGACCGAGTTGATCGTGGCAGGCGAGTGCGACGCGCGGCGCGGTTTTCGCGACGTCGAAGGGGACGATTTTTCCGGCGGACAATTTCTCGGCGACGGAATCTGGAACGCGGAGAAACGCGTTTGTTTGCAGGGTCACGGTGCCATTCACCGCGCCGCGCAACGGCGGGGGCCAGAAAATTTCCGCGGCCCCAGTGGAGCAGGCCGCGAACGCCAGCCCGAGGAACATGCCCGCACGCACGGTTGCGCCTCCCCAGCGTTGGCGGGGGCGTGGTCGCGCGCAGGGTGAAAGCATCAGAAACACACGGTGAACCGATTCCAGCAACGGGAGTCTGGGACGAACCCCGGAAGGCGGCACGGCACCTCGTGGTCCCGACGGGCGCGTGCCGGGTGCGGCGGACTTACTTGTTCGCGGCCAGAGCCTTCGCCACGGCCGCCTCGAGGGCGTCGCCGCGGAGATTTTTGGCGATCACCTTGCCGTCGCGATCCAGCAGGTAGGTGGCGGGGATGGAGTTGATGCCGTATTGCTGGGCGAGTTTGTTTTTCCAGCCTTCGCCATCGAAGAATTCCTGCCACGGCATTTCCTGCTTTTCGAGGAAGGCGGTCAGCTTGTCCCTGTCGCTATCCAGACTGATCCCGACGATTTCGAAGCCGGACGGGTGATGTTTGGAGTAGGTCTTCTTCACGTTAGGAAGTTCGCCGATGCACGGGCCGCACCACGTCGCCCAGAAATCCACCAGCACCACCTTGCCTTTGTAGGCGGAGATCGAGAGCGGTTTGCCGAGGTGATCTTTTTCGGTGAAGTCCGGGAACTGTTTGCCCACGGCCATGTTCTCCTGGGCCTTGAGGGATTTCAGGGTCGACACGGCGTCTTTGCCGAATTTGGTTTCCGGGAAATCGCGCTGCAGGGCGGTGAGGAGTTCGGTGCCCTTGGCCTCGTCTTGAAACACGGCGAGATAAAGCGTGGCCTTCATGTAGGCGATCTTCGCGACGTCCTCGGATTTGTCGTCCTTGAATTTGGCAAGGAGTTTGTCGAACTCGGCGATCTCCGGGGCCAGGTCGGCGGGGGATTTCTTGCCGTCCTTGATCTTGGCGTTGATCTGGGCGACGACCGCGTCGAGCGCGGTTTTGGCTTCGCTGTCGGCGGCGCTGGCGGGGACGCTGGCGAGCAGCAGCGCGGCGGTGAGGAGGGCGGCGAGGAGGCGGGTTTTCATGGTGGGCGAGGGGTTGCGGTTTTGGTTTTGGTCCCGGCGCGGCGTGTCGAAACAGGCGCGGTGATCGGGAAATTTTCGTGGACTCTCTGCCGGCCATTGTTGCTGTCAACCGCTCATTTGGTGACGGCATTGACGGTTCTATTCGCGCCGCCCGCGAAAGTAAATTCCGTTCCGGAGTTCGCGCTTAACCGTAACGATGCAATGGATGGAGCGCCGCCGTCCCGGCGGCTCCCGGCGTGGGAGAGTCCGCGGGGGCCAATTGTCCGCGCGCCTTTGGCTCACGATTCAGCGAGCATTTTGGGCTGCGGAAAATCCGCGCTTTCACCCCGTTTGGACGGGGTGAGCCGCCGGGACGGCGGCGGTCCTGCCGCATCGTTACGGCTTAACTCACCGCGCGAGCAGGCGTGGGTTTGCGCTGCGCCCCCACCGGGTTTGTCGGAGCCGAGGTAACGCGACGCTAACTTTTCCGCCGCGATAATCGTCCTTCCGCGCACCAAGGCGGATTCAGTGGCGCCCGCCGGGAATGGCCCGTCAGCTTTTCGAGCGTGTTCGGGCCGGCTGCGGCGCCGCTGCCGTCTCAGTGCGTTTCGCTGCGGGTTGGGCATGGGCAACCGCCATCACGGGAAGCAGCGCGGCGCCTTTGAGGAGTCGGCAGAATTCCTTTTTGGAAAGGCGGTGGTGCGTGCCGTCGCGGCTGGCGGGGTCGAGGAGGGATTTGTATTCCACCTCGAGCCGCTGGAGATCGACGATGCGGAGATATTCGCCACCGCGGTTCCAGATTTGGCCTTGTTGCAGTTTCATGCGCGGAGGCTAGGGCGGGGTGGGAAAAGCACAAAGTTCAAAGTGCGAGTGGCGGGGAGTTTGGGTGCGCTTCTCTGAAGGCAAACCGCCGCGGAGCGCGGACGCGGCTGGTCTGCGACACAGCCGCGCTCCGTGGGGAAACTCCGCGCCGCGGGGCGCATCTCAGTTTCTTGCAACCGTCGGGCGTGAGGCGTCCGCCCGGCGGCCGCCAGAGAATAGCCCAGCACTTTAGTGCTGGGTTGAACGCGCCCACAGAACTGAGTCCCGGAGGGACGAAAGGGATTCTGATGCCATGAATTCTGTCGTCCCTCCGGGACTGACGGTTCCAGCGGTCTTCCACCCAGCACTAAAGTGCTGGGCTATTTTCAATCGTCCCCTGCGGGACCCGACCCGATTCCAGAGCGACATTGCAAGAAAGTGAGATGCGCCCCCCACCGCGGCGATTTCCAGCAACAGATTGACGGTCGGGGGGGCAACTCCTATTGTCCGCGTCCATTAAATTTTTATGAATGTGAAAGTTTTGCTGAAGACCATTTTTGCGATGTTGATGCTGCTGTTGCTCGTGCTCATGGGCATGAACAACCGGCACGAGGTGAGTTTCACGCTGCCGCCGTTGCTCAAGGGGATCAGCCAGCCTGCGGCGGTCATGTATTTCGCGTTCTTCGCCGCGGGCGTGCTGACGGGCACGATTCTCAGCGCGGGCGGCAAGAAAGGCGCGGCACCGAAATCCGGCAAGTCCGACAAGTGAGCGCGGCGCGGGCGGTGGGGGACTCGGGCGCATGAAAGCCTTTCCCAATGCGGGTCCGCGCCGTTTTTTTTTGTGTGGTTTGCTGGCGTTGGGGGCCGTGGCCGCGCTGGCACAAACGCCAAAGCCGCGCACGGATCAGTGGCTCGCGGGACCGTTCGCGTATCCGGCGATTGTGGGCGCGAGCGTGGGCGGCACGGCGGGCTTTGAGGGAATCGAAACGGACGCGGTGGCGGGGAGGTTGAAAATCTATTGGACCGCGGCGGCGACGGAGGGCGCGGGGCGCGTGATGTTGTTCGCGAGCGCGGAGATGGCGGGGCATTGGCCCGCGCGCGATTGGCACGCGTTGCCGATGTCGCATCGCGGCGGGCGCTGGGAGGCCAGCGTGCCGGTGGAGAGCGTCGATATTCCGATGATTTTTTTTCTGCGCGTGGGCGCGGGCGCGGGGACGCGGCTTTCCGCGATGCGGATTTGTGCCCCGCGCGCGGCGGGATTGGAGGAGCCGAGCCGGATTTTCTGGCCGTATCTCGAGGGGTTCGAGGGGACGCTGGAAAGCTGGCGCGGGTTCGGCGCGAACGTGATGGCGGGCGCGGCGCTGGGCGCGGCGCCATTGCAAACGGACCCGGTGGCGAAGCAGGGAAAATTGTCCTTGCGCGTGGCGGTGCCGGGCGCGGGGCAGATGGTCGGCGTCGCGACGACACGCGTGCGCGGCTGGCAAATTGTCGAACGCTCCGCGACGGGCCTGCGCCTGTGGATGCGCACGCGGAGCGGGGCAGGGCGGGTGGTGTTCACGTTATTCGCGAACGCGGGCGGCGCGCGGGAAATGGTGATGCCTTATGATCGCGTGGTGCTGCTCGACGAGCGGTGGCAGAAGGTGGATCTGGCTTTCGCGCGTTTTGGGAAAGGCCCGCTCGCCGAGGTGGATTTGCTCGCGCTGGAATTTTCGGCGGAGGCCGCGCGCGAGTTTTTGGTGGATGAATTGCAGTTGCTCGGTCCGTGGAAGCTGGAGGTGGAGTGAACGGAGGAAAAACAGCGGGCGTGCACGAATCACACGCGCCGCACCAATGAGGGAGCGCGGCCGTCCTCGGCCGCAGCGGCGTCGCGGGGAGTGGGGGGGCGGGAATTTTCGAGGGCGCGGCGGGGACGGGCGTGCTGCGCCCGGGACGGGCGCGCTCCGGGGAATCCGCTGCCGCCGAACTCGCCGATCTGGAGATCGGCGCTCCGCGATACGCGCGTGCTTATTGGGCGGTCGAGATTTCCAGGGTTTCCTCGGTTTTGTGCGGGGTGTCTTCCTCGGGTTCGAGGGGGGCGAGGGCGGCAGGCTGCGGGACGAGGGCGGTGGTGTTTTGCGCGGCGGTGGCGGGTTCGTCGGTTTTGTGGAATTTGACGCTGACGATTTTGCTGACGCCGTGTTCCTGCATCGTGACGCCGTAGAGCACGTCGGCCATGCCGATGGTGCGTTTGTTGTGGGTGATGATGACGAATTGCGAATGCACGAGGAAGCGTTGCAGCACGCGCACGAAGCGGGTGATGTTGGATTCGTCGAGCGGGGCGTCGAGTTCGTCGAGGACGCAGAAGGGGCTGGGGCGGACCTGATAAATCGCGAAGAGCAGCGCGACGGCGGTCATCGTTTGCTCGCCGCCGGAGAGGAGGGTGATGCTTTGCAGTTTTTTGCCGGGCGGGCGGGCGAAGATTTCGATGCCGCTTTCGAGGACGTCGCCTTCGTCGGTGAGTTGGAGGTCAGCGTTGCCGCCGCCGAAGATTTCCGTGAAGAGAACGCGGAAGTTTTCCCGAACCTTGGTGAAGGTTTCGAGGAACATTTCCTTGGTCTGTGAGTTGATGCGGTTGATGACGTCGAGGAGTTGTTCCTTGGCTTTGACGAGGTCGTCGTTTTGCGTGGTGAGGAAGGTGTAGCGCTGCTCGGTTTCCTCGTATTCCTCGATGGCGACCAAATTGACGGGGCCGATTTCGTCGATCTTCTTTTGGAGGACGGTGACTTGCGCGGCGACGGTTTCCCAATCGGTGGCCACGCCCGCGGCGGCCATTTCCTCGGGGGTGAGGGTTTGGATTTTCGGCGGGCCTTCGTCCGCAATGGTGATGGTGATGCACTCGCTGCGGATGGTGTCGAGGTCGAGCTGGTATTTCTGCTGAATGCGCTCGCGGAGGTTTTGCACGGTCATGTGCTTCTGCGCGAGTTCGACTTCGAGGGTGCCGCGTTGCTTTTGCTGTTCGGTGAGGCGGTTGCGGCGTTCGCGGAGTTGTTCCTCGCGCTGGGTGACGCCGGCGTCCTGTTCGGTTTTTTGGCGGGCGAATTCGCCGACCTGGATGTTGACCTGTTCGCGCTCGTGATTCACGCGCTCGATGCTGCGGCGAAGTTCGGCGATGTCCTGCTGGTATTGGGTGTTGCGCTCGACGAAGGAACTGACTTCCTGACGGCGGGCTTGGACGAGTTGGAGGAGTTCGCGGAGGCGCTGTTCCAACGGGGCTTTTTGGCGCGCGAGGGAGGCGCAGAGTTGCTCCTCGCTGGCGAGGGCGACCTTGGCTTCGGAGAGCGTGGCGACGGCGGCGTCGCGCTGGAGGCGGAGGGCGTCGAGGCTCGCGGAGTGCGCGGCGACTTGGGTGATGAGGGTTTGCTCGGCGGATTCGAGTTCCGCGAGGCGGTTGCCGAGGGCGGTGCGTTTGGCGAGTCCCTCTTGATCGTGCGCGGTGAGGTTTTTGGTTTCGTAGGCGACGGTCTCGATTTTTTGGAGCAGCGAACGCTGCGAATTTTTGAGGGCGTTGAATTCGCCCTGGCGCGTGGCGATGGCGACTTCCTGCGCGCGCAACTGGGTCTGGGCTTGTTGCAGGCTGGCTTGGAGTTCCGTTTGTTCGCTCTGCAACGCGCCTTTGCGGCGGCTGACTTCGGTGACTTGTTCCTGCAACTGGACGAGCTGCGCTTGGAGGTCGGCGATTTGATTTTTGCGGCCGAGAATCGAGGAAGCGGCTTTGCCGGAACCGCTCGTCGCGCCGCCGGCGTACACCCCGTGGCGCGTGAGGAGGTCGCCGGTTTCCGTGACAAAATCCCACGCGCCGTGGGTCTCGCGCCACGCAATCGTGGCGCGGGCAACGTCGGGGACAATGATCGTGCGGCCGAGCAAACTATCGATCAACGGGCGCACGGCGGCGTCCGCCTGCACGATGGCTGCGGCGGCGACGCCGAGTTCGGGCGCGGGCGCGGCGGGCGGGGCTTCGGGCGCGCGTTGGGCGAGAAGTTCGAGCGCGGCAACGCTGGCTTTGCCGCGCTTGTTGGTGGCGAGATCGGCGAGGATTTGTTCGGCGGCCTCGGGCTGATGGGTGAGGACGAGTTGGAGATTCAGGCCGAGGGCGGCCTCGATCGCCGCGACGTATTGATCGGGCACGCGGATGCGATCGGTGAGGGAACCGAGGACGGCCTGCGATTGTTTCAGCGCGGCGAGCGCGCCGGCGCCGAAGCCCTCGTGGCTGGTGACGAGTTGTTCGAGCACGCTGAGGCGCGAACGTTTTTCGGCTTGGGGACGAATGAGGCCGTCGAGTTCCTGCGCGACTTGGTTGAGTTCGTGCTGAATTTCGCGCAGGCGTTTCTGGCGTTCCTCGACGGTGCCGCGCTGATTTTGGATGCCGAGTTTTTCGGCCTCGACGTTGGATTCAAATTCCGCGAGGCGCTGTTCGAGCCGCGTGCGTTCCTCGTCGAGTTGGATTTTTTCCGCGGCGAGTTTTTCGAGGCGGACGAGGTTCCCCTGTTTCTGGAGGTCGAGGGCGTTGATCTCATTGCGGGCGCGGGCGAGGCTCTGCGTGGTCGCAAAGGCGTCGGATTGCGATTTCCGCAGCGCCTCTTGCACGCGCTGCAGCTCGCGCTCGACCTGTTCCTGCGCGGCGCGGCGCTCCTGCACAATGCCCCGGTGCTGGTCGAGGGCGCTCTGCGAGGTGGCGAGCCGTTCGGTGACGCTGGCAAGTTCGGTGGTGCTGACCTGATGCCGCTCTTCGGCGGCGGTGATTTCCGCGAGGGCGCGGGCGTTCTGGTCCTCGAGTTGGCGGAGGCGCTCCTCGTTGAAGGCGATGCGGCTTTCGTCGCGGCCGACTTGGGCCTTGAGTTCGAGCGCGTGGTGTTGGGTTTGGTTGATCTGCGCGTCGAGTTCCGCGAGGCGCGCGCGGAGTTGGAGGATTTCACTTTCGTCGCGCACGACGCCTTCGGAGGAAATCTCCATTTCGAGGCGGAGTTTCTCGGCGCTTTCCTGACGCGCGAGAATCTCGGCGGTGAGGATGTCGAATTGATGCCGCGCGAGCTGGGTTTCCAGATGCTGCAATTCGACCATGAATTGCTTGTAGCGGCGCGCCTTGCCGGCCTGCCGCTGGAGCGAGCCAATCTGGCGTTTGACTTCTTTGATGAGGTCCTGGACGCGGAGGAGATTTTGGTCGGTGTGTTCGAGTTTCCGCAGCGCCTCCTTGCGCTGGCTCTTGAACTTCGTGATGCCCGCCGCCTCTTCAAACACCGCGCGGCGATCGTCGGGCTTGCTCGAAATGAGCTGCGTGATGTGGCCCTGCGCCATGATGCTGTAACTCGTGCGCCCGACGCCGGTGCCCATGAAAAGCTGCTGGATGTCCTTCAACCGGCACGAGGTTTTGTTGATGAAATATTCGGAACCGCCGTCGCGGAAAATGCG
>JAYVOY010000204.1:0-7587 GCA_043757645.1 Verrucomicrobiota bacterium | reverse complement strand
GACAGGCAGAGCACCGCGAGGGCGACGGGCCAGGCCCGGAAGGGAAATTGCATGGGGCAGAGTATCAGACGTGGAATGGGGAGCAAGGCGGGCGGAGGAGAAGGTTTGACCCGGGGTGTGATTAGAAGTGGGTGACTGCCCCCCAAGACCGTAGCGCAGACTTCCCAGTCTGCTGTGTCGCCGATTTCCCAATCGGCGGGGCGTGGCAAGGCCCGCGAGCGCTGGCCACGCGGACCGTCGGCAGGCTGGAAGCCGTGCGACACCGCAGACAGGGAAGTCTGCGCTACCTCTGGCTTTTCCGTTGACCTCCGTACCTTCGGCGATTGAATCGACGCATGATTTCCCGAAGTTTCTCGCGCCGAAACCCGCGGCGAACTGAACGCGGCATTGCCACCCGATTTATGAAGACCCACTTGATCGCCACATTCCGCAACTGGTTCATCGCCGCGACGCTCGCCCTCTCGGTTGCCGCCGGCCTCGCGGCGGACTCTGCGGCGCTGCCCGCGCGCGAGAAGTTCCATCTCTATTTGCTCCTCGGCCAATCCAACATGGCCGGGCGCGGCGTGGTCGAGGCGCAGGACCAGCAGCCGCATCCGCGCGTGCTCACGCTGAACAAAGCGGGCCGCTGGGTGCCCGCCGTGGACCCGATTCATTTCGACAAACCCATCGCCGGCGTCGGCCTCGGGACGACGTTTGGCAAAATCATGGCCGAGCGCGACGCGACGGTGACGATTGGTTTGATTCCGTGCGCCGTCGGCGGCACGCCCCTCGCGCGCTGGCAAAAGGGCGCGGACCTGTACGACGCCGCGTTGCAGCGCGCCCAGGCCGCCGCGCCGCACGGCGTGTTCAAGGGCATTCTCTGGCATCAAGGCGAGGCCGACAGCGGCAAGGAGGAAACCGCGAAACTCTACGCCACCAAACTCGACGCGATGATCGCCGCGTGGCGCGCGGATTTGGCGCGGCCGGAACTGCCGGTGGTCGTGGGGCAACTCGGGGGATTTTTCGCCGGCGGCGCGGGGCTCAAGATTGTCCGCGAGACATTGCAAACGCTTCCCGACCGCGTGAAACACACGGGCTTCGCGCCCGCCACCGAGCTGAATCACAAGGGCGACAAAGTTCACTTTGATGCGGCGGCCTATCGCGAGTTCGGCAAACGCTACGCGGCCGCGATGGTGAAATTGCAGGCCGGCGCGGCGGAGAAAAAGTAGGCGCGGAGCGCGGCGTTTACGCCGCTTCAGCGTGCGCATGGTTTGGGGCGAAAGAGTGTCGCGGATCCTTGGTCGGTGAAGCGGCGTAAACGCCGCGCCCCTTGTGCGCTGCCGCGAGATTCGCGCGAGCCGGTTTCGGCGTGTGGGCCGGTCCCCCCGCATTGCGGGGAGATCGCTCCGGCATGTTCCAACTTTACCCACGCCCGTTCGTTCCTGTTTCCTCCGGCAGGATTTTCTTCCGCGCCAGGACCAGCAGCGCGATGGCGGCGAAGACCCCCAGCATCCACGGCAGGAAATAATCCATCCCCGGATTGTGCGCCTTGGTGTAGGCGGCGAGAAAATTCCCCGACATGATCACCGGGAAGACGCACAGCATCCGCTGCCAGAATTTCCGATAATTCGCCATCAGCATGAGGCAGACACCGCCGGCAAACCCGACGCCGAAGTTCACCGGCCAGGAGGGCAGCAGCCGCGCGGGCAGGAAATTCGCCACGAGCGCGATGGCCGCGCCGACGAGCGCGGCGGTGAGGATCAGGCGCTTGATGGCCACCCGCGCCAGTCGCGTCGGGTCCGTGGCGAATTTCTTCGGTTGTTCAGCGTAGAGTTTCCACACCAGCGCGCCCACTTGCCCCAGCGCGACGTTTTGGCTCGCGCCGGTGATTTCGCGGTAGAGTTTGACCGCCTCCTCCTTGCGTCCCGCGAACAGCTCGGCGCTGATCGTCGCGAGTTGTTCCGGAGTCAACTCCGCCGCTCCGGGCAGCGACTGCAATCCGAGCGCCGCCGCGCCTTGTTCGCGCAGCACGAGGCGCGCGAGGCTCAGTCCGAAAAATAACGAGGGGTAAATTATTCCAACCGCCATGGTCGAGGAGACGAAATCCTCCCACACGTACGCCTCGATGGTTTTGCCCGTGAAATAGAGCGCGTTCAGCACGCCCAACCCACCAATCGCCGCGAAAAATGCGACCCAAGCAGGGGCCACGGGATGCCGGGGGGCAAACGCGCCCGCAGGATCGAACATCTTCTTCCACGGCTGCCGGGTGGAGAGCTTTTTGTAGAAAAGGCCAGCGTAAATCAGCACCAAGAACGCAAAGAATCCCAGCCCTCCCTCTTTGAGCCACTTCGCCCGCGCGCCGGGCGCTTTCACATGGCCGGGATGCGCGTTGAGCCACGTGAGATATTGCGTCTGCTCCCACAGGCCGTAGGCGAGCGCGACCAGCGCCAGAATCGCCAGCGACGCGAGCGCCGTCACCGCGCTGCGATGGCGGCGCGACCAACTCACCGCGCGGCGGAACGCGTTCGCCGGGCGCGCCTGCACGGGTTCCCCCGCGAGGAAACGCCCCACGTCCTCCGCCAGCGCGCGGACCGTCGGATAGCGGCGCGTCGGGTCTTTCTCCAGGCACTTGAGACAAATCGTTTCGAGATCGGCGGACACTTCGGAATTGAGCGAACGCGGTCGCGTTACCTCGTCATTCACCACGCGATGCAGCGTCTCCACCGGTGATTCGCCGCGGAACGGCGCGCGGCCGGTGAGCAATTCGTACAGCACCGCGCCGAGCGCATACACGTCGCTCGCCGGGCCGACGAGGTCGTTGCGCCCGCGCGCCTGCTCGGGCGCCATGTAGCTCGGGCTGCCCATCACCGCGCCGGTCTGCGTCACGCCGCTGTCGGCGTGGAGATTCTTCGCGAGGCCGAAGTCGGTGACGTGCGGGCGACCCTCGGCGTCCACAAGAATATTCTGCGGCTTGAGATCGCGATGCAGCACGCCGCGCTGATGCGCGAACTGCACGGCCTCCGCGATGCTCTTCACCCATTCCGCCGCCTGCCGTTCCGCGACGGGTTTGCCACCGGCGGCCTGCGCGAGATTTTTCCCCGCGATAAAATCCATCGAGAAAAAGTGCCGCCCCTCGTGTTCGCCGATTTCGTGGATGGCCACAATGTTCGGGTGTTTCAATCCCGCCGCCGCCTCGGCCTCGGCGCGGAAACGCTTCACCTCCGTCGCGCCCGCCAGTTCGCCCGAGCGGATCATCTTCACCGCGACGAGGCGCTTGAGATTCGTCTGCCGCGCGCGATAGACGACGCCCATCCCGCCGCGCGCGATTTCCTCGAGCAACTCGTAGTCGCCCAAATAGCCGAGCTTCGTGCCCGGCACGGGGTCCTTGGTTTCCGTCGCCCGCGGCTCGGCGTAACTGCGCGGCCCCGGCGGCGGCGGCTGGGTGAGCGAGGCGACGGTGGGCTGGAGCAGACACGCCGGGCACAGGCCCTCGGGCGCGTCGGCGGGCAGGGGATTTTTGCAGATGGGACAGTTGCGCGTGGTTTTCATAATTGATGGAACTTTCATTTCGTTCCACCCGCTACAGAAGGAAGGCCGGGGAATGGTTACAAAAGAATTTCGCGAACGGCCCGCACCCCGTCCCGGAGGGACACCGCAGGAAATTAGCCGGGGGCAAAGCCCGTCCCACGGGCTGCGGCCCCCGGTAAACTCGCGCCAGCAAATCATGCCCCAGCGGGGCCGAACCCACCCGAGCGCAAGGCAACCGCGGGCGTGTCCACTCGCGTCCCGAGAAATTGAGATTCGCTTGCTTCGCCTTGGTTTCATTTTCGCGCGTTGCTCGCGAAATGATGGATGAAACTGATCAGGCCCACGATCGCCACAGCGATAGCTAGGAGGACGATGACCACGCCCAGCAGGATCAGAATGCTGTACGCGATTCTTAAAAATGGATTCGGACGGGCGGGGAATTTCTCCGGCGCGGCGGCGCGCAGGCGGTCTTCGATTTCGTTGATGCGGAAGACCGCCTCGTTGAGCGTCCCGCCACAGTCGCCGCGCCAGAGCTTGACGGCGGCGATGCGATTGGACTGGAGCAACAGCGCCTCGACGCGTGCGACGAGTTCCGGCGACGGTTCCCCAGCGGGGACCGTTGATGACTCAGTCTGGGAAAAATCTCCCCGCTGGCCGGTGTCCCACAGCACGCCGCATGGGTGGCAGTGGTAAAAAACCGTCGCGCCCGGCTGCGGTCCGCCGCGATAAGGCAGGTGCCGTCCGCATTGCGGACAGCGGTAGCAATAGAGGAGCCGGATGTACCAAACCATGCCCACCCCGGCCCCGGCGAAGGCCAGAACGAAACCCAGCGGCGGCAGTGATCCCGTCGCCCAGCCATACGCCAGTGCCAGCAGGATCGGCGCGCCGATCACCGCGAGCGCCCGCCACTGCTGGAGGTCGGTGCGGCGATCACGTTTGATTTCGGGCATTCGCCGGTCCTTCTCTAAATTCACCACTCTGCGGGAAGCTTGCCGGCGCGGATTTCTTGGCGCCATTCGTCGAGCTTGGTCGCGTGGTCGCGGCTCAGTTGCGCCGCTGCCGCGCCACCTTTTGTTTGCAGCGCGTTGACCCAGAATTTTTCCACGAGGTCGAGATACGCCAGCACGCTTTTCGCGTCACCCGCCTCCAGCACCTCGCGCGCGAGGCGGAAATTTGGGCCGAAGGAATTGAGCTGCGGCGAACCCGGTGTCGCGCCCGCCGCGAGCAGAAACGCCGCCGCCGCGGGCTTGTCGCCGTCGCGCAACGCCGCGCGGCCGAGCAGCGAGTTGGCGTCGTGGATCACGTTGCCGTGGTTCCAATCCTTCGCGTCGGTGTTCGCGGCGAGCCGCTGGCGAGCGAGTTTTTTGGCCTCGGTCGTTTCGCCCGTTTCGAGATTGGCGAGCGCGAGCGCGCCCGTGATTTCACCGGCTTGATGCGTGAGCGATTCGTCGCCGGGTTTTTTCCGCAACGCCGCCTCCGCCAGCGCCAGGCCGCGCCGCAAATAATCCCGGCACCCGGCGAAATGCTCCACGCGGGCCGCGCCGCGCAAGCCCCGCGCGGCGCGCTCGTCGCTGGCGAAAATCGCCGCCAGTTCGATGCCCCAGACGTGTTGTGTGGGCGCTTTCTCGAAGCCCTCGAGGGTCTGCTTCACGGCCAGCGGGCGGTTCGTTTCGGCCAGTTGAATCACCGCCCAAAAGTGCTGGCTCATGGCCGTTTCCGCGGCGTCCGCGGCCGCGTGAACTTCGCCGGAGAGTGGTGACGCGAGGCACGCCGCCAGCGCGGCAACGAGGGCCGCGAACCGCGCCCATCCGCTGGCGGTCAAATATTTTTTAGTGGTCGTTTTCATGATTAACGGAACAAAAGGTTGCCGAGGGCATTGGAGATGGCTAGGTCGAAAACACTTTCCCAAAAGGACGCCTTGGCCGGCGGATGCTCCGCGTCCGACGCGCCGGAACCCGATCGCCCGCACGTCGCGCAACCCGCGCCCGCGACTGCACCCGCAAGCACGAGCGCGAGGCACACGTGCCGGAGCGCGCCAGCCATTGCTCGGGAGCGGGGCCGCGGGGCAGGCCGCGCGACGAGCTTTCGCAGCCTGGACAGTGGGTGAGTTTCATGGACCTGCCTTTCTCAGTGCCTCCCGCAATTTCTTCCCCGTCTCCTCGTTCCAGCCGGGCGGAAGACCCTCCAGCAGTTTCGGCTCGACGCGATAGATGAGCCAATACCCGGACTCGCGCACGCGCGGGTCGGGATCGTCGAGCGCCTGAGCCGCGAGCGCGACCGTGCGGGGGCCGGGAACCTTCTGCAACGCGGTGAGCACGGCGTCGCGCAGCGATTTGTTCGGGCTTGCGGCCAACTCCGCGATCGCCGCCCACGCCTCGTCGGTGCCAATCGCCGCGAGCGCCGCGAGGCCCTCGTTGGTGAGTTGGGGTGAGCCGTATTCGGGTTGTGCCAGCAGTGTCTTACGAATGGTGGCGACTTGCTCGGACGCCTTCAACTCGCCCAGCGCCTTGACCAAGTGCGCGTGTTGCCACGGCCACTGGCCGTCGCGCTTTTCCAACAGCGTCGCGATCAGCGGGATGATTGACCGGTCGCCCAACTCCGCCAGCGCGCCGATTGCGGCCACGCGGAGGCCTTCATCCGCGTCGCTCGCGGCCCATTTGTGCAATTCGGCCTTGGACTCCGCGCCGCCAATTTTTCCGAGCACCGTCAACAGCAACGGCACCTGGCTCGGCGCGAAATGATCGCCGCGCGAATACGGATGCCGGTGAATCTCCGCGAGAATCACCGGCACCGCCGCCGCGCCGCGGCGCACCAATTCCGCCTCGTCCGCCGCCGCCGCCTGATGGGACACGATTTTGCGAACGAGCCGTTCGGTTGGCGTGTTCTCCGGTTGGTCCAACACCAGCGCGCCGCCGCCGCCCGCCAGCAACACCGCGCCCACACCCAGCGCCGCGCGCGAAGCCGCCCCGCGCCGCAGTATGTGGAGCCTTTTCCCCAGCACAAACAACGCGGCCACAAAACTGACAAGGCATGCGATCGCCGCGGTGAGGCCACCCAAAATCAGGGCGCCGAAGCCGCGCCACTCGCCACCGCCATTGTCCCCAAATGCCAGCGCCACGCGCCACACCAACGCGCCAATGCCCGCTCCCACCGCGCCGGCGAGCAGCAGCGCCGCGAGCACCGCCACGCTGAACCGCCAAAATCCCGCGCCCGCGAGCAACACCAGGCCCGCGAGCACGCACGCGAGAATTCCGACACTCGTGAGGTTCTCAGTGAGGATGCTCATGGAAACAGGGTTTCACTCGCGTGGTTTTACCCGCCCGCGGCCGCGCGCCTTTTTCGGCGCACGAGAAACACGGAGAGCGCGCCGCCCGCGAGCAGCCCGACGATGGCGCCGCCCACCAAACCGACCGCGAGATGCGCGAGGGTCGTGACCAACTCATTCAACCCGCTGTATTCGTTGGCCCGCTGCGCTGGCGGCGGCGGTGAAGTCAGCCAACCCATCCACCCACCCACGGCGGCTCCGAGCAGCGTCAGCGCGAAGGTGATCCCGCACCCGGCCACGCCGAGCCACGGGCCAGCCGTTTTTTTCGGCGGGGGATTTGGTGCAATCGGAGCACTCATTTTCGCGAAATGCTTTCAAACGGTGACTGGCGTGGTGCGTGTGAAGGCCGGATAAATGGCGGCGCAATTGATCGTGCGACAGTGCCGTTCACCCGGCGTTTCGGCCAGTGCGGAATTGGCGAATGGAACCGCGGAGGCGCCTCCGCGCACTGCCCCCGTAGCGCCGCCGTCCCGGCGGCTCCCGGCGTCCGCACCGCGCCGCCCCGCACTTGGGTCCGCGTGCGGCGCGGGCCGACTGCGGGTGCCGGAAGCCGCCGTTGGGCCGCCCCCGCGGACCGAGTACGCCGGGAGCCGCTGGGACGGCGGCGCGACGGCCGCGCCCCGGCGGCCGGGTCAAAATGCGCCCGTTCCGCTGGGCGGTTTCGCTTTGCTGTTGGCATTGCCGCGCGTGCCATGAATATTCGCGCCTCGAAAAATTATGGCCGACCCGAAGAAACACGTTTACGACGAGAGCAA
>JAYVOY010000203.1:0-7615 GCA_043757645.1 Verrucomicrobiota bacterium | reverse complement strand
CAACGCGTGACATCCACCGAATCCGCCCCGCGCCCGCGTCCCCGCCCCGCCATCCGTTCAACGGCGGTGACTATGCCGACTGAAATGTTCGGGGCAAGTGGAAAGAGAAATTCGTGACAACGAAGGGCGCATCCCGCTTTCCTGCAACCGGGATGGCTCGCGAAGCAGCAGGACCGCCGCCGTCTCGGCGGCTCACACCGTCCAAACGGAGCGGAGACGCGCATTTTCCACGGCCCAAAATGTTCACTGAATGGGGAACCAAAAGCTGGTGTGGGAATGGACCTCGCGGACTTCCCACGCCGGGAGCCGCCGAGACGGCGGCGGTCCGCCAATTGCATGGTTACGACTGAGGCTCAGGGCGACAAGTAACCATAAAAACGGCGGGAACCCGAAACCGTCCGTGGGCCGGATTCCCTCGGTTTACTGGCGGCGTCCAGTGAGTCGCACCACGCCGTCCCCATTCAGTTCCGCGAGCAAATCGTGCGCGCCGATTTCGAGGCACAGGGGCACGTCGCCACGCAGGTCCGGGAGCGCGAGGAGGCGGCGGCCGTTGCGGGCGTGGGCCATTGCGGCGAGGAGATCGGGCGCGGCGAGTTGAAAAACGTGGCGGGCAATCGCGGCGGAATCGGCGACTCGACCCGGGGAATATTGCGGCCAGATGCGGTCGCAGAGCGCGCCCGCGCCGAGCGTGTCTTCGTAGGAGGCTTCTTCATGCGTGCCGCTGCAGACAAGCAGGAGGCTGTGCGGACGCTCGGCGGCAATCCAGCGAGTCAGCGCGGGGAGATTTAGAAAACTTGCGATCAACACCGCGCGCGCGCCCGCGCAGGCCCGCAGCGCGCGGGTGCCGTTGGTGGTGGTCATCACGATCGTGCGACCGGCGACGGCGGCACGGGTGAATTCGCGCGGCGAATTGCCGAGATCAAAATCAATCGAGCCGGTCAGCTCGCGGCGGATGCGCAGGCCGTCGCGTTCGCCGGCGAGCAGCACGTCGGGGCGCTGGCGGCGCAGGGCGAGGGCTTCGGAGATTTCGCCGACGGGGATCACGCCCGCGGCACCGTTGCCCAGCGCGGTGAGCATCGAGGAGGTCGCACGCAGCACGTCGAACACGACGCACACGGAGTCGCGCAGGTCGCGTTGCGCGAGCGCGGTGAAATCCGCGGGGGTGAACAAAACTTCGAGGTGAGTCGCGGGGGGAGTCGCGGGGGAATTGGTGGGCATGAAAATTTTTTCGCGGCTGCCGAATCATTGGCCACCGCGGCCGAGGCGCGTCCTCATGTAGTGAAAGAGGTATTGCTGCGCGTAGCCGGCGTTGGGTCCGAAGTGCGTGGCGGCGAAGTGTGCGAGGCGTTTCTCGCTCGCGCGGCGGCGGGGGAAATAAAGTTGCTGCAACGCCTTGCGCACCCAGACATCGACGGGGAAGGCGTCCTGAAAACCGTAGGCGAACAAGAGCACGCAGTCGGCGATCTTGCGGCCCACGCCGGGGCAGCGGAGCAACTCGGCGCGCGCCTCGGCGACGGAGAGGTTGGCGAGTCGCGCGAGATCGACGGTGCCGTCGCTGGCCAGGCGCGCGGTGCCGAGCAGGTAGGGCGCGCGGAAACCCATTTTGCAATCGCGCAGCGCGGTTTCGTTCAGCGCGGCAATCACGGGGGCGGTGGGAAATCCGAACACGGGCGCGTGGCCCGCGGGCGCGTCGAGGCGCGCGCCGAAGCGCGCGCAGAGCAGCGCGACGATTTGCTGGATTTGCACGATCTGCTTGGTCGAGGAGAGGATGAAGGAGGCGAGGCATTCCCACGGGTCTTGGCGCAGCAAACGCAGGCCGGGACACGCGGCGACGGCGGCGCGCATCGGCGCGTCGTCGGGAAAGGTGGCGAGGATTTCGCGCAGATTGACGCGGGTTTGGAGGTAGTGCTCCAGCCATTCGCAGTCGGCGGGGAGGCGCGGGATTTCGTCACTCGCGATTGAGTTGGAGTGCTCGCGCTCCGCCAAGGGGACGGAGGAGGAGCGGGCTGGGGAGAGGCGGGCGTTGAGTTCAGCGGCCCCGTTCCAAGGAGCGGAGCGCCGAGCACCGGCTCGGCGTGAATCGTGGCCGTCTTGAGCCGCGCCGAGCCGGTGCTCGGCGCTCCGCGGATCGGAACGGGCCGAGCGATGCTCGGCGCTCCGCGGCTCGGCCATTGTTTGCACTTGGATTCCCGTGCCGGCGGGGTCGGTGCGCAGGCGGACCCAGCGGTTGGCGATGACGCCTTCCCACGCGCCGTCGAGTTCGCGCCAGCGGAAGGCCTGGCCGGACGCGAGGGTTTCGCGCAGCGCGTAATCTGTCACGGGCAGCAGCCACTCGACGGGGCGCGTGGGCGATTCAGCGGAGGTCACGGCAGGCAAAAAGTTGAATGGCGTGAATGACGCGGCCTTGATCGAAAACCTCGCGGCGACCGAGATCGGTGACGCTCGCAAACTCGGCGACGAGGCGATCCGGCGGTGGTGAGTTCGGGCCGTCGATGCGCAGGAGCACGGCGTAGATGGCATTCTGGCCTTTGCGCTGCGAGTAGTTTTCCCAGAAGTAAAACTGGTTGTCGGGATGTTCGGTGGATTGGAAATAGACGAAGGGTTTCGTCGCCACCGCGGCGCGCGATTCGGGGAGATAAAATGAAATCAGCGACGTGATGCCGTAGTGCGCGCCGACAATGAAAACGGGCTTCCCCTCGCGCGCGAGCAACTCGCGCTCGACGCCGACGAGGCGCGCCATTTCGCTCCAGCCGCGGACGCGCGTGAGGGGATCGACCGGCTCGGGCAGCGGGCGGCCCGCGATTTTTTGCGCGAGTTTGCTCTCGTGAATCAGCACGACGATGGGCGTGGTGAGCAGCAGTCCCGCGATGAGCCAGGGCTTCACGGCGCGCGCGCCTTCGCGCCAGCGCGAGTCCCAGTAAAAGATCATCAGCAGAAACATCGGGAGCATGGCGGGCGCGATCCAGTTCGGCTGGACGCGGGCGCGGAAGCTGTAGAGCCAGTAGCCGAGGAAGAGCGGCATGCCCATGCTGAAGAGAAAAATCCACAGCGGGCGGTCGCGATAGCGCCGCCAAAACGCGACACTCGCCCAAAGCGCGGCGACGAGGAACACGGGATTCAGGAGCAGCAATTCGCTGGTCACGAAATCGTTGAAAAAGCGGAACGTGAATTTCCATGCGCTGTTGAGTCCGGCGCGATCCTGGAGATGAACGGCGGTCGCCCAGCCGTGGTCGCGGTTCCACAAATACACGGGGAGCAGCGCGAGGAGATTGATGCCGAGCGCGAGCCACGGGCCGGGTTTGCGGAGATGTTTTCGCGCGGGCGGCCAGAGCGTGAAGAACACGGCCCAGCACGCGAGTTGGAAAAGTTCCGTGTATTTGCTCAGGAAACCGAGCGCCAGCCAGACGCCGGTCCACGCCCACAGCGCGAGGGAGTCGCGCTCCATCGCGCGCCAGCCGGCGAGCATCGCGGCGGTCCAGAACACGACGGAGAGCGGATCAATCGTGAGCAGCGTCGCACCGACGGCCATGAGCGGCGTGACGGTGATCGCGGCAATCATCCAAAACGCGGCGCGGCCATTCAGTTCACGACCGACGAAGCGCAGCAGGAGCAGCGAGAGAATCGCGGCGATGACGGGCGCGAAGAAGCGGACGCCAAACGCGGTGTCGCCCCACAGCGTGGTGCCGAGGAACTGCGTGTAGGCGATCATCGGCGGCTTGCTGTAGTAGGAGAGCGCGAGGTGCTTGGACCAGTGCCACTGGTAGGCTTCGTCCTCGGACAATTCGAGGCGGCCCGAGGCGAGATAGAGCAGGCGCACCGCGAGCATCACGAAGGTGAGCACGTAGCCGAGGCGCAGCCAGTGGGCGTCGAGTTGGGCGTCGAGTTGCGCGGTTGCTTCCGCAGTTTTTTCGCGCGCGACGGCTGCTTCAAATTTTGGCACGAGGACCGACGGGAACCGCTGCCACCACAGGGGAAACCACTTTTGCCCGGCCCAGCGCCAGAGTTGTTCCGCGCTCCAGACGAGGGCCGCGGCGTAGCCCGCGCCGAGCACCGCACCGGCGAGGACGTCACTCGGATAATGCACGCCGTTGTAAACGCGCGAGAACGCGACGAGCGCGGCGAAGGCGACCATTCCCACACCAACGCGCCGGTAATAAATGAACGTCACCAGCGCGCCGGCGAACCAGTTCGCGGCGTGCGAGGAAGGCATCGAACCGCTGTCGCCGCGGCCAATGAGCACGCGCGCGTCGGGCAAATCGAAGAATGGCCGGAGCCGCCCGACGGCCTGTTTGAGCGTCGCGCAAATCAGCGTGTCGCCCAGCACCACCGCGAGGAAAACCAGCAGTACCGTCACGCGCCCGCGCGTTCCGCCGCGCCACACCAGCAGCGCCGCCGCGAGCAACAACACGGGAACGAAAAGCCGGTGCCCGCTCAACAACGGCATCAGCCAGTCAAAGGCCGGATTGGCCAGCGTCTGGTTGACAAACCGGAAGAGCGAGAGGTCGAGGGCGGGCAGCCAGTCCATGGAAAAAGCGGATCAACGCGGGCCAGCGGCGCGCACGGAATTCACGAACGGACGGCGATCAATACACGACGAGCGAGTGGACCGGGACGTTCCCGAGTTTTTTCCGACCGGGGATGAAGCTGAGTTCGATGAGGAAATTCGCCTCGAGAATGTTCGCGCCGATTTTTTGCAGCAGCGAAATGGCCGCGGCCGCGGTGCCGCCGGTGGCGAGCAGATCGTCGATGAGCAGCACGCGCGCGCCGGGTTTCACGGCATCGACGTGGATGGCGACGGTGTTGGAACCGTATTCGAGTTCGTAGCTTTCCTCGATCGTGTCGAAGGGGAGTTTGCCTTTTTTGCGGACGGGGACGAAGCCGGTTTTCAGGTGCAGCGCGACGGCGGCGGCGAGGATGAAGCCGCGCGCGTCAATGCCCACCACGGCATCGACGGAGCCGGGTTTGTGATTGGCGGCGAGCAACTCGATGACGCCCGCGAAGAGGCGCGGGTCGGCGAGGACGGGCGTGATGTCCTTGAAAAGAATCCCGGGCTTGGGGAAGTCCGGGATGGTGCGGATGGCCTGTTCGATTTCGGCGGTGGTGATCGGCTTTTGGTTCATGAGCGACGCGGTGGGGCGGTGCTAACGTTGCACCGCCTCCATCTTGTCGATCATTTTCCGAAGCTTGGTCAAAGCCAAGTTTTGAATTTGGCGGACCCGTTCGCGGGTGATGCCGAACTTCACGCCGACTTCTTCGAGGGTGCGTTCGGAGCTGCCGTCCAGGCCGTAGCGATAGTGCAGGATGGTCGCCTCGCGCGGTTCGAGTTCCTTGATGAGCACTCCCAGCATCGCGTTAACGGTCTTGTCTTCGAGCGTGCGATAGGGCGTGAGCGCCTTCGGATCCTCGATGACTTCGGCGAACTCATTGGAACTTTCATCGTCGCCGATGGGCGCGTCGAGCGAGGCGGGGCGAATCGCGGCGGCGCGCATCATGGTGACGCGGCTGGCGCTGATGCCCATTTCGTCGGCGAGTTCGTCGTCGGTGGGTTCGCGACCGAGTTCCTCCTGCATCTTCAGGGCGACGCGGCGCATCCGGAAAATCTTGTCCACCAAATGCACGGGCAGGCGGATGGTCTTGGCCTGATTGGCGAGGGCGCGCTTGATGGATTGTTTGATCCACCACGCGCCGTAGGTCGAGAGCTTGCCGCCCTTGGCTGGGTCGTAACGCTCGACGGCTTTCATCAAGCCGATGTTGCCCTCGCTGATGAGATCGAGCAGCGGCAGGCCGAGGCCCTCGTAATCGCGCGCGATTTTCACGACGAGGCGCAGGTTAGCCTTGATCATGTCTTCGCGCGCCTTGGCGTCGCCTTTCTTGATCTTGGCGGCGAGGGCAAGTTCCTCGTCCATCGTGAGGAGTTTGACCTGGCCGATTTCGCGGAGATAAAGGCGGATGGCGGCGTCGCCGTCGTAGGCGGTGCGGGTTTTGGATTCGCCATTCACAACGGCGAGGTCAGCGACCGTGTCGGCCGTAGTCTCGGCCACCTCGGGTTCGACGGCGAGATCAGCGGTGGTCGGCTCGACCTCGGTATCCGGCGCCAACTCGACCTCCGCGTCCGGCACGGGTGCGGGCATCGGTCCCAAATCGTCATTCCCCACATTTTCGCCGGTGTCGAAAATGCCCCGGGCGATCTGGTGTTTTTTGGCTTTGCCAGAACCCGGCGGGCGTCCGCGACGTTTTTTCATTGGAGGCTGAATCACCATACACAACTGAATCGGAACTCTGCCCGCGAAAGTTGAGCCGAAACTTCGCGCGTTTCCGCGGACGCAGAAAGCACCCGCGATCGTTGGCTCAAATGGAGCGCGGAACGTACATATCCGCCGTCTGGAATCCAGAAATAAAATTACCGCAACGCGGAAATGGGTGTGACGAAACCCGAACGCCGAAACAGGCGCGCGCGACATTCGCGGCGATGTGCCAGGGGCCGGCGTTTACGCCGCTGCAACGGCCCATGAGCCGCGACTGCCTTTCGCTCCCAGCCGAGCGTACGCGGAAGCGGCGTAAACGCCGCGCTTCTGGTCCGGGGGGCGTCGGTTCCGTGCCTTTTCCATGTCGGAGTTCGGGTTTAATCATAATGCCTCTCGGGAATTCCCGATGGCGCGGCGGGGCTGAAGTCCCGCAGGGACGACAAAAAAACGGGGCCAGTGATTGCTTGCGCCGCATCAACAGGCTGCACGCGGCACCACGAATCTCACTCCGCCGCCATCTCGCCCAGCAACTTCCGATACACCCCGCGCGCGTGGTCGTAGGCCTTCTCCGCCTCCGGCAATTCCGCCGCGGCGATCAGCTTTCGCTTCTGCGTCCAGCATTGCTCCACGCCCTTGAGACACCACTCCGCGCTGCGGCGCGACGCGCGAATCGGCTTGTCCTCCACGAGCACGAAAATCGGATTCGTGTGCGACGACGGCAGAATCCGCAGCGCCACCCAACTGCTGCGTTCGAGCTTCACGGGGAAGGTGACTTCACGCAGCGAGCCGTCGGCGACGATGTTTTTCTTCGCAACCGGGTAGCCGTTCACGATCAGTTCCACCGGCACTTCCCGCGTGTCACCGAGGCGCGCGCGCTCGATATGCCAGTAGGGCTTCTTGTCGTAACGCAACGCCTTGATCGCGGGGTCGGGCTTCTCGTCGAGACGCGCGGCAACCTGGGCCGTGAAGTGCAATTCCTCCGCGCGCGAGAGGCGCACTTCGCTGCCGTTCTCGCCAAGCCGAAAACGCGCGGGTTGCTTTTTGCCTTCCACGGTTTGCGCCCAGAAATCAATCAGGTGGCTGCGCCCGTCCGACACGTAATTGCGCCCGACGCGAATCGCCTCGCACCAGTCGTCGTAATTGAGTTTGCCCTCGAGCTTCACGTAGCTGCGGCCGAGGCCGACGCGTTCGCCGTAGATGCACGGGAAATCCGTCTCGCCACTCACCCGCGTGCGGAACCCGACGTTCAGCGTGTGGTACCAAATGTTCAATTCCCACACGCTCGGCGTATCGACCAGCGAGAGAAAATCCACCGCGGGCACAAGCTTCCCGCCGGGGCCGGGCACCGTGTGCGTCACGTCCACGATGTA
>JAYVOY010000202.1:0-7625 GCA_043757645.1 Verrucomicrobiota bacterium | reverse complement strand
ATCCGAAACTCGAACTCGTCGTGGACAACGTCCCCTTCACGCCCGGCGAGATTGAATCGTGTGTGCGGTTGGATGATTGAGGGGCGCGAACAAGCGCAGCGGGAGACAGTCCCCCGAACGGAAATTTTCACGCGTTGAATCCCAGAACCGACCTTACAAGCGAATGGGGAGGAACGAACTCGCGCCGTGTAATTGCGGCTTCCGTCGAAATGAATCTCTCGTTTCCATTTCCGTGTGCCGGTTTTGCATTCTCATTAGCACCCGGTTTCAACCGGGTGTTCGAGCCGCCCCGAGAACACAACCGCTTTAGCGGTTTCCCCGCCGCGCAAAACCGCTGAAGCGGTTGCACTCGTTCTTCGCCGCGAACACCCGGTTGAAACCGGGTGCTAATGAGAGACGACAAAACCGGCGCGAACTCCGCGCTGCGTCGGATATGTTCGATGATCGCCATTCCCACCACCGCGTTCCATCTTGTATTGGTTCCGCGAAAATTCAGGGTGCCGCGAGTGAATCTTTCGGGCCTTACCCCGCCGCACTTCCTCCGCCGCCCGGTGAATTTATTTCGCCGACTGGCGTGCCTGTTTTTGCTCGTTGCCACCTTGGTCATCGCCGCGTTCGCCGCGCCTGCCGCGCCCGCCGCCAAGGCCGCCACCGATCTCGAACTCATCGCGAAACCCTTCTTCCAACAGCACTGCACGAGTTGTCACGGCGCGGAAAAGCAGAAGGCCGATTTGCGCGTGGACACGCTGGTGATCGATTTTGATTCGCCGAAAATCATGGGGCTTTGGGAGGAGATCATGAACCGCGTGAACTCCGGCGACATGCCGCCCGCGAAGGAGCCGCGCCCGCAGGCCGACGACCTCGCGCGCCTCGCGGAGTGGATCGCCGGACAATTGCGCGACGCCGAGTCCGCGCGGCAAGCGGCGGGCGGCGAGCGCGTGGCGTTCCGCAAACTCTCACGCGAGGAATACGCGAACACGATCCGCGATTTGCTCGGCGTGACGTTCGATGTCACCGATCCCACGGGACTGCCCGAGGACCCCGATTGGCAGGGCTTTCAGCGCATTGGCTCGGTGCTCACGCTCTCGCCGGCTCACGTGGAAAAATATCTTGCGGCGGCGGAAACGGTGTTGAACGAGGCGCTGTCCCTCGGCGCGCAACCGAAGCGCGAGGTGATTCACTGGTCGCCCTTCGACATCCGCGGCTGGCAGGGTTTTGAGAAGGATTACCAAGCGCGCGGCATGGCCGACAAAGTGCGCGTGGATCTCGTGCCGAACAACGGCGCGCTCGACGACCGCACGCTCGAAATCAAAACCGCCGGCGATTATCTCGTGCGCCTCAAGGCCAGCGGCCTGCGAGCGGGGAACTGCGGAGGGGCGTGGTGTTTACGCCGCTTCAGCGTTCGCAATTTCTGATGAGTGAGAATGCCGCGTGTCGGCGGACGATGCGGCGATCAGAAGGTCGCGCTGTGAGGGCGTGGCGGATTCCATTTGGCGGGACGGTCTCAATTCTCCCCAAGGAAGTTGTTCTCCACGCAGGCACGCATCAGGAATACGGGTGGGCCTGCCGATGCTCGCGAATCGCCGCCTGCAAAATTGCCGGCTCCAGCTTGCCTTCGAGCCGCAGTGTTTCCGCGTCGCCTTGGATTTCATCCATCACGGATGCGAGTTCCAGATGCTGCAAGAACTGGTGGACGGCCTTGAGCTTGGCCGGCCCGAGTGCGGCCACCTTCGACATGACGTCGGGCAACAACACCGCTGAAGGGTTGGTCGTCATAACGGTTGCAGTTTAGCTCACCGCCACTCACCCACGCCACAGCATTTCAAATCCATCCCGGCATGTTCACTTCCCAATTCAATTCCCGTTGCCGCACCCTTCGTCGGTTTGCGCTCATTTCGTCCTTCGTCATTCTGGTTTCGTCATTTTTTCTCCCCGCCGCTGACAAGGCCACGCCCGGCGCTCCCGGCGTGCCGGTCACGTACGAACTCCCGACCGACGGCCCGCTGCCGCGCACGTATCTCGTCACGCTCGCCATTGTCGAGGTGAAGAATCCGGACTGGATCGTGAGCCAGTTCGCGGCGGGAATCGCGCGGACGGTGACCGCCGAGAACCGCGGCAGGTTCAGCGAAATCTGGGACGGGCTGGACGACAATTTCATGCCGGTGCCGCCGGGCGATTATGCGGTGAAAGGAATCTTCGCGCCCGCGAAACAGTGGCGCGTGGACGGCGCGTGGCACGCGGTCACGCCGCGGTTCGCGGGCGGTGCGTCGCCCTGGCTGCCGTCGCCGGACGAGTGGCAAAAGCCCGAGCCGTTCGGCGGTGATCCCGTGGGCGCGCCCATGCAGGACGTGGCCGTCGGCCCGAATGGCATCGCCGTTTTTTATTACCAGTATCTGGAGAACGGCTTGAACCTGCCGCTGTTCGATTTGAACAAGCCGCTCGGCTACGACCAATTCATCCGCGCCTTCAACTCCGGCGGCGCGGGCGGCGGCCCGTGCGTCGCGACGGACGGCGAAAGCGTGTGGGCTTTCTCGACGGACGGCGGGCCGAAGTACGTTTATCGCGCCGATGGCAAATCGTTCGGCGTGAGCCACGGGGCCAATCGTTCGAATGGTTATCTGCCCGCGGGCTGGGTCACCGCGCTGGCCGCGTGGCGCGATGCGAAGGCGGCGAGGACATTCGTGTATGTCGCGCAGCGCGGGAAAATCGAGGAATCCAAGGGCGAGCGCGGGCATCACCATTATCGCGAGAGCACGACCGATTTGGTGAACCAGCTCACCGTCCACGACGGCGCGAATGGCCGGCTCGTCGCGGAAGTGCCGCTGCCCCGCCCGCTCAGTCTCGCGGTGCGTGGCAACGTGCTTTACGCGTTGCAGGCGGAGGGCGGCGGTTTCGTCGTCAGCAGCGCGACGATTGCGAATGGGGTGCCCGGCGCGTGGCAGCGCGTTTTCACGGTGCCCGCGAGCATCACGCCCGCGGATTTCAAGGTGGACAGCCGCGGACGCTTTTACGTGAGCGATTCCGCCGCGAACAAAGTTTTCCAACTCGACGCCAACGCAAAGGTCACGCGCGCCTTCGGTCGCCTCTCCGCGCAGAAGCCCGGCACTTATGGCCCGGAGACCTTCATGGCCCCGGCGAAGCTCGCGACGTGGACGGACGCCAGCGGCGCGGACCGGCTCATCGTCGTCGAGCAGGCGGGACCGAACCGCGTGAGCGAGTGGAGCGCGGACGGCAAATTGATCCGCGAGTTCATGTCGCTCCAGACGCACGCGAACGACGGCTACGGCTTCGACCCCGAGCATCCCGAGCACGTTTATCTGCCCGGCAAACAAGGCTGGATGACGCGCTTCCAAGTGAACTACACGACGCGCGAATGGACCGTGGACGCCGTGTGGCCGTTCGACGAAACCGACCCGCGCGCGGGCCGTCTCGACCGGCTGAAATTGATCCGCACGCAGGGCCGCGTTTATCTGGCGGGCCGCCGCTCCGGCACGATCTACCGCTTCGCTGGCGACAAATTGATTCTCTCGGCGGGCATTCTGCGCCTGCATCCCGACCCGAAGAAACCGCCGGTGATCGCGTTCTGGCACGACACGAACGGCAACGGTCGCGTGGACGACGACGAACTCGCGCCGGTCGAACTGCCCGCCGGCCTGCTCACCTACCACGGCCAGAACTGGCTCGAAGACCTCTCGTTCCTCGCGCCCGCGCAGGGCGGCCAAGACGTGTGGCGAATCGCGCCGACGAGCTTCGATGCCCACGGCAACCCGATTTTCACGACGTGGACGAAGGTGCTCACGGATTCCATTTTTGCGGCGCGCAGCGCGGGCAAGGCCGACGCGCTGCACGGTGGCAACGAACTTTCCGACAAGTTCACGAGCGACTGGATGGGTGCCGATGGTTCACCCGAATCCGGCTATTACGTGCAGTCGCGCGGCGGGAAAAATTTCAGCGCCAATGAAGCGCCGCAGCACAAGATTTCGCGCTACGTGCCCGACGGCCGCGGCGGCTACGCGATGAAATGGCGCACCGGTCGCAGCGCGCTGCATTCGCTCGCGGCGCCCGGCGAGATGTACGGCGCGATGCGCATTCAACGCCCCATTAACGGCCTTCTCAGCGTCATCGACCAGTCGCGCTGCGGCATTCTGCTCTACACCGATGAGGGGCTGTACGTGGACACGCTCTTCCCCGATGGCCGCCGGTTTCACGGGAAGACCGCCGGCCTTTACCCGCAGCCGGGCGAGTTTTTCGCCGGTCAGATTGTGCCGAATCGCGACAACGGCCGCATCTACCTCGCGATGGGAAAATACACCCCGCTGCTCTACGAAACGGAGGGCTGGTCGCTTCAGGAAAACCCCGTGCGCCCACTCGAGAAAGTGCCGCGCAGCGTGACCATCACCGCGTCGCAGATCGCCTCACCACCGGAGATCGCGCTCTCGCTGCGCGGGGGCGCGGGGGCTGCGAAGCTCGCCCGTTTTTCGCCCGGCCTCGGCGAACCCGCGCTGGATGGCTCGCTCACCGGCTGGGAGTCGTGCGAGCCGGTCGCGTTCAAGGCCGAGAAGGATCAAAGCGTGGAAGTGCGCTGCCTCTACCAACCCGACCGCCTGCTGCTGCGCTGGCACGCGCGGCTCGGCACGCCGTTCGCCGCGCGGGCGCTGCCGCCGTTCGAGCGCATCTTCACGCACGACCAACTCGCCGACACGCTCTCCTTCTACATCCAGAGCGACGCGGCGGCGAAACCCGGCGGCGATCCCGCGGGTCGGCCCGGCGATGTGCGGTTCGTCTTCGGCATTTTCAAGGACGCCACCGGTTCTCTGAAACCCGTCGCCGTCGGGCTGCACGCCGAGTGGCGCGGCGCGGACAAGGCGAACCCGCAGGTCTATCGCACGCCGGTCGGCGAGGCGAAGTTCGCGCACGTCGGCCCGGTCGCGGGCGCGCAACTCGCCCAGCGCGTGGACGACGATGGCAAGGGCTTCGTGCTCGTCGCCACGCTCCCGCGCTCGGCCCTGCCGCGGCTTACCGGGCCATTCGCCGGCGGCTTCCGCACGCTGGTGAATTTCGAGGCGACCTTCGGCGGCCACAGCAAAATTTGGTGGGCCAACTCCGACGGCTCCGCCAGCCGCGAGACCTACGACGAACCGACCGAGGCTCGGCTCTACCCCGGCTCGTGGGCGCCCGTCGAGTTCACCGGTTTCGACAGCGGGGTCGTCGTCCGCCACTGGCTGCTCGCCGGTCCCTTCGGCGGACCCGGCGCGGAGAAGTTCAAACACGATCCCAACGGCGTGATCGCCGGGACGAATCTCGAAATGAAGCGGGCCGTGCGCACCTTCTGCGAGGCCGCCCAGTATCCGCTCGACGGCGCGCCAGTGGACCTCAAAGCCGCCTTCACCGGCGACCTCATCCGCGGCTACTGGAACGATCCGCGGCGGGTGAGCTGGAAACCCGCGAGCACCGAACCGCTCGACACCCGCGTCATCTGCGGTGGCGGCGGCCAGACGTGGTACGGCGCGACGTGGGTTCATGCGCCCGCGCCGGTGGAACTGAGCGTCGAATTCCACAGCCACCCGCAAACCGAGTTGCGCTGGACGGTGAATGCCGAAGTCATCCCGCTGAAAGCCTCCGCCTACCAAGCCGGCACGAAGAATCATGACCAGGCCGCGACGAGGCGCCTCGCCCTGCGCGCGGGCTGGAACGAAATCCGATTCCGCGGCTACTGCACCGGCTACGCGCCCTTCCGCGTCGGCCTCGTCCTCAAGGACGCCGAGGAAAAACTCTGGCCGCTCAAGCTCTCCGCCACGCCGCCCGCCAGCACGAAGCCAACTCTCTGAGGCATCCGCTCCAGGGGCGGCCAGCGGGAGAAATTTTGCGCGCGGGAGATCAACCGCAGCGGTCAGCGACGGCCGATCTCACGTCACTTCCCCACGCTGAATCCGCCATCGATCACGAACGGCGTCCCCGTCATGAACGCCGATTCGTCGCTCGCCAGATACAGCGCCGCCGCCGCGATTTCCTCGGGGCGGCCCATGCGCCCGAGCGCCTGGGTCGAGGCCATTTCCTCGTAGGCCTTTTGCGGGTCCGGATATTCCTTGAGCCGCGCGGAAACAAACGGCGTCTCGACGCGACCGGGACAAATACAATTGCAGCGAATCCCCTCGCGCGCGTGGTCGAGCGCGATGCAGCGCGTCAGCCCGACCACCGCGAATTTCGTCGTGCAATACGCCAGCCGATCCCTCACCGCCACGACGCCGCCAATCGACGCGAGATTGATGATGTTGCCCGCCTTCCGTTCGAGCATCCGCGCGATGAAGACCTTCGTGACATTGAAAATCCCGCGCACATTGACGCCGTACATCCGGTCCAAATCCGCGCCCGTCGTCGTCGCCATCGTGCCCACGTGGCCGATGCCCGCGTTGTTCACGAGCACGTCCAACCGGTCGTCGCGCTCGTGAACCAACGCCGCCGTCGTCGCGCACGACGCCTCGTCGGCGACATCCAGCGAAACAAAATCCGCGCACCCGCCCGCCGCCTGAATCCGCGCCACCGTCGTGCGCCCGCCGATTTCATTGATGTCCGCCACCCACACGGTCGCGCCCGCCGCGGCAAAGCATTCCGCAATGGCCGCGCCGATGCCGGAACCAGCGCCGGTGATGAGGGCGTTTTTATTTTCGAGGCTGAACATGATTCGTGTTGGTTTTTCGAAAGCGGAGGAATCGTGGCGTTGGTATCGGGGCGATTCAACTTCAGGTTTCGACCGCGATAGCTACGCCGACTATTTTTTTCTTCGCGTTCGGATTCCCTCTCCTTAGCACCCGGCTTCAGCCGGGTGGAGTTGCAGCAATGCGAGCACAACCGCTTCAGCGGTTTCGCGCACCGAGGGAAACCGCTGAAGCGGTTCGCGTTTCGCCGCCGTCCAGACACCCGGCTGAAGCCGGGTGCTAATGAGATTCCCGACGCCTTTGACTGATTGTCGGCCGCGGCCTTCCCACTATTTCCCCACAATCTTCAACCGCTCCTTGCCCCACCAATCCTTCGCCGCGACCGCGATGGGGAACTCGAAGCCAAGCGGCGACGCCTGCCGCAGCGTGACGGTCGAGCGCTCCGTCGCCAACGCCACGGCCTGCGGAATGTCGAGGAAGCGCAGCACGTTCAAATAATCCGGCCCACTCTGATGCGACACCGGCAAATCGCGCAGATCAATCGCCGCCACCTCCGGCGCGAAGAGCGACGCGTACAACGCGTTGGCCGCCATCTCGCGACTGCCGCGCAGCACCAGCGGCACGCCGGTTGTCTCGGGCATCATGCGCACCGCCTGCAACGCGCGCCGCACATCCCACACGCGCATCGAGTCGAGCGTCTGCCCCAGCAACATGAAACGCCGCCGCGTCTGCACGAGATGCTTCGGAACATTCGAGAGCGCCGTCGGCCCGACGCCGCGCGGCGCGAAGTACACGTGCGTCGTGCGCCCCGCTTTCACGAAGCTCCGCCAGTCGCCGTAAATCTTGGCCGTCTCCGTGGTCGCAGTGATTTTCACGCCGGGTTCGACCGCCGCCAGTTCGTCGCGCAATTCCTCCGCGAAGCCGCCCACCATCGTGCCCAGCCAGTTCGCCCAGTCGCGGTCGTCGAGC
>JAYVOY010000201.1:0-7652 GCA_043757645.1 Verrucomicrobiota bacterium | reverse complement strand
TGGCGGCGGCGTTGACAGTGCGGCGGTCAGGCCCTACATAATTCGCCCAGACAGAACCACGCTTTAAAATGATCACGATCCTCACCCGCGTCTTTCTTCTGCTGGCCATTCTGGCCAGTGGTGCGGCGCTCTATTTCGTCAACACGTCAATCCCCGAGCGCATCGCCGCGAAAAACAAGACCATCGAGGACGGCATCACCGCGTTGGCGAAGAAGGAGACGGAGAACAAAAAGTTGGCGGGCGATCTCGCGGCCACGAAGGATGATTTGGACAAGTCCAGCGCGGACAATGTGCGGATGAAGGCCGAGGTGGAAGACGCCAAGAAGAAGGAAACCGACGCCGCCGCCAAGGTCGCCAAGGCCGAGAGTGACGCGCAAAAGGCGCGGGCCGAGGTGCAGAAGGCCAAGGACGAAAACAAGGAATTGACCGACCTCAACAAGTCGCCTGCGGAGATTCGCGCGGCGTTCGCCCAGGTGATCAAACTGCGCGAGGAAAAGATGGTCGCCGAGGCCGAACGCAAGCTGCTTTACGATGGCTTGGCGCGGCGCGCGACGGAGTTGGCAAATTTGAAGGGCTCGATCGACAAGGTGATGTTGCCGCCGGGACTCAAGGGCAAGATCACGATCGTCGATCCCAAGTGGGCGTTCGTCATGGTCAACGTGGGCGGCAATCAGGGCGTGCTGCCCGGCGGCGAGATGATCGTACACCGCGACGAGCGGATGCTCGGCCGCATCAAGATCACCCAGGTCGAGGCCAACTACTCGATCGGGAATATTGCCCTGGCGCTGAAGAAGGACGAAATCATTGAAGGCGATGCAGTCGCTGCCGCACGATGAAAACAAAATTTGTTTCCGCACTGACTTTGACCGCGCTGCTCCTGCTCGGGGCGGCCAGCGTGTTCCTCACCGGCTGCGCGACGGCCGACCCGGCCAATGAATCCGCCCGCCCGTGGAATTCTCCGCGCGGCTTCGAGGGCGGCGGGCTGCCGTCCGTGCTGACCGATCCGCGGCGCTGAGTTCCCGGGCGTGGCGAGCGGAGCGGGTGGGATGGGTTTTGCAGGGTTGGCTTTTTCCGCGATTCGGAGCGTCGTGGAAATTGCAAAACCCAAAGGTTTCTTCCAACGGCTTTTCATTTCAATTGGTAACGGTTCGGCTGTGCCGTTGCACCGGAAAAAAGAGCCAAACCGAGATTGAGGGTCTTCGGATTTACTCACCGGTTCAGTGAGCCTGTGTTCTTTTTTAACACCTTTTCCTTTCGTGTGTTTCGTGGGCCGCAATGGCTTTTTCCAAGCTGAACTGTCCCCTGCGCATTCCAGTCCACTCACGGCCACAGCCCGGCGGTCGGAACCTCTGGAGTACTCGACCCCAACCAAGACGCGGCGAGTGTTTCCCCCTCTTCCTCGGGGGTGAGGGCGAGGGTGGCTTTGCATCACTCGCTGCCCGGGATAGCTCAATTCCACTGAAAGCATCGTAGCAGCTCACTTACCCCGCACCTCGAAACTGCGGCGGATTGCGCGTAATTCCCTCCAGACACCTTCGGATTCTCTGCGAACCTTCGGGGAGGTGCAAACGAACAGATAGTTCCGCGCCGTGCCGGGATCCGCCCACGATTGGAGCTCGAAGTGCAGCACTTGCGGCTTGGCCGTGACGAAAGGTTCAACCCAGGTTAGTTCGCCGCTGTATTGGGCGATTTTCGTGGTCGCTGGAATTGCCTCGGGTCTCCCTATCGCCTCTTGTATCGGTTCCAGTTTGAAGGTGAACTTGTCGGCCTCGACCGCCTTGTCTTTGCCCTTCAACACTGATTCGGCGAGTCCACGATAGTAGGTGAGTATCTCCCGCTGAATCACTGTCGGCGTCAGTTCCTGCTCTTTCACAACGGAGAACACAAAGGCGTAGGAAAAGAATGAGTCGGATTGGGCTTGGAACATTCCGGGTGCAAAGCGGATTTCCTCGATGCCTGTTAACTTCATCGTCGGAGCAAACCGCGGTGGCAAGGCAATGCGCTCGCCTTTCCAGTCGGTGTGGAAAACCAGCCTTTCGACAATGTCGCCCGGAACTGACGCTTTGGGATTCGTTTCGGCGGCGGGGGACAGGTTGCACGGAGCAATCACCCCCGCGGCAGACAGGGTGAGGAGAAGCATGGTTCGGCAGGTGTTCCTGAGTGGTGGTTACGCTTACATTTGTGGGTTGGGAAAGTTGCCGATTACTTGCCGACCGCGAACAAGTGTCGGCTGCCGCGGAGGTAGAGGGTGCCATCCGAGAGCGCGGGAGTCGCCATGAGTGGTTCACCAATCGGGTTGGTCGCGAGGAGTTTCATCCGTGTGCCAGCCTGTAGGACGAAAACCAGACCGTCCTCTCCCGCGAGATGGATTTTTCCATCAGCGGCCACCGGGGACGCGCTGAAGCCAAAAGAGCGATGGGGAACGCGCTCAAGATAGTGCTCCGTGCCGGTCTGCAAATCGTAACAGCCGAGAAGTCCATCGTTGTTGAGGACATACAGCTTGCCCCGGTAAATCAGCGGCGTGGGCATATAACCGCCGCGTCGGGTCTTGCTCCACGCCACAAACCCATTGCTGGCCTCGCCGACAGGCAGGGTGATGTCGCCGGTGGCTCCGGGGCGAATGGCGAAGATAGGGCGTTCCGGCGCGCGACCGCTCGCCACGATGATCAGTTCTTCGGCAAACACTGGCGTCGGCGCGGTAATCTTGGAACTACCTCCCAGCCGCCAGAGTTCCCCGCCGGTCGTGGGATCGTAACCCCGGATGAAATTGGAACCATTGGTGATGAGTTCCACGCGATTCTTCCCCGGATACACCGTGGGCGTTCCCCAAGAGGGAAGCTCGTCTCTCGGTGTCAGCCAAACTGTCTTGCCCGTCTTCAAGTCGGCGGCGAGTAGGAAAGAACCTTTCTGCTGGTCGCATTGAACGATGACTTTGCCATCGTAAATAATCGGGGCACTAGCCGCGCCCCATTCGTAACTCGGAATGTCGTAGGCCCCGACATCCAGCCGCCCGAGATCCTTCCGCCAAAGGAACTCCCCTTGGACCGTGTAGGCGAATAGACCTTCGGATCCAAACAAAGCCACGACAAATTCACCATCGGTCGCCGGGGTCGAATTGGCGTGGGACGATTTGATGTGCCGTTTGTCCTTCGGGTTACCTTTGGCTGCAATTGCTTTCCAGAGATTCTTCCCGCTCCTTTTGTCCACACAAATGATTTGCCATTCATGCACCGACCGGTCTCCGGATGCCTCACCGGAACCATAAAGTCCAGGTTTGAACGAGGCCTCGCGTTCGCTACTCACCGCGGTGGTGAGGAACAACCGGTCCCCCCAGATCACGGGACTGGAATGAGCCAGCCCCGGTATCTCTACCTTGAAACGGATGCCTTCGCCCGTCTCCGCGTTCCACGTGTCCGGCAAATCAAGTCCGTCCAACACACCCGCGGCACCCGGGCCACGGAACGCCGGCCAATTGCCTTGCTCCTTACCCAACAGGCTCCCAAAGAAGAACCCGGCGTGGATGAGCAATCCCCAGGCGACGACGGATTTGGCGGTTCGTGGTATCGGCATGATTACAAGATAGGCTCCCGGTAAAACGAGCCGGGTTCAACCATAACCGCTCGGCCAAGAGTCCCGCGAGCAGAATGAGCGCGCACTATGAACCCCGGGCGCATCTCAGTTGCTTGCATCCGCGACGGCCGGAGCGGTCTGGCGGGCGGCGGGTCACAATCGGGAATTGCCGTTTTCACCGCATGAGTCATGCTGACCGCCTATGAATCACCGCATCGTGCTCGCCGCCCTTGTGCTCTTCAACGCCGTTTTTGGCAGCGCCCAAGACAAGCCGCTACCCGCCAAAGTTAAGCCCGCCACGGCCGGCGTGGGCGATCCCTGGGTGGTATTTCCGGGCGGCGCGGGACCGGGGAAAGGCCGGCACATCGTGTTCATTGCGGGCGAGGAGTCGTATCGGTCGGAGGAATCCATGCCGCTGCTGGCTAGGATACTCAGCCGCCAAGGTTTCAAGTGTACCGTTTTGTTCGCCATCGACCCAGCGGACGGCACGATTAATCCGATGATCAAAGACAATATCCCGGGCTTGGCAGCCTTGGAGTCGGCGGACTTGCTGGTGGCGTTTTTCCGTTGGCTCGAACTACCCGACGAACAGATGAAACCGATCATGGATTACACGGAATCAGGTCGCCCCATCATCGGCATCCGCAATGCCACGCACCCTTTTCGCTACGTCAAGCATCCCGGCAGCCCGTATGCGCGGTATGATTCCGGGAGCAAAGATCCCCGCGGCGGCTGGGGCCGGCTCGTGCTGGGTGAGACCTGGGTTTCGCACTATGGTAAGAACCTCGTCGAGAGCACTCGCTGCACCGTCGTCCCCGAGGCCCTGAAGCATCCTATCTTCCAAGGTGTGCTGGCGAGTTTCTGGCTGCCAGATGATGTCTATGGCCTTAGCGAGGCATTGTCGGGAGACAGCAAGCCCGTCCTATTAGGCCAACCTCTGCTGGGTTGGGCGGCCACGGACCAGCCCCACCCCGACAAGAAACCGCTGCCGATTGCGTGGACGAAATCCTATACGGGAATATCTGGCAAACCGGCCCGTATCTTCACCACCACGATGGGCCATGGTGATGCCTTCAAGATCGAGGACTTCCGCCGCCTGCTGGCCAATGCGTGCTACTGGTGCCTGGGACTAGAGTCGCGCATCGATCCGCGGGCGGACGTGAAGATCATCGGTGAGTACAATCCCGGACCCGTGGGTGGTAAGGGACTGAAAGCCGGGGTCAAACCGGCAACTCTACAATGAAGGCAGTTACTCGCGTGTGGCCGCCTGTTGTAGGCCCCCGCGCGCCAGTCCATGACTGGCCCTCCCAGTGTTAATCTCATGGCTTGAATGGGATCAAAGGAGTCCATCGCAACTGTCGCCTGTGCGAGCTGCCCCGCGCCAGTGCCCGCGGTTGGGTGACACTATTGAAAGCGTCCGGTCAACTCACGCCCGAGCTTTGAGCCTTTGCGCTTCCCCCCGCTCGCGGCCAAGAAAGATTGAAATGACCCGGCCCCTTCCGTACCTTCGCGCCATGCGAATTCCCCTGTGCCTGCTGAATCTCTTCGCGTTGCTCGCGACCACCGGCTGCGACAACCAATCCTCCCCGACCAGCAACCCCGCGCCCCCGCCCGCGCGTGATGCGGGCAAATCCACCACCCCCGCGGCGAAGCCCTTCGTCATCGCCGTCATTCCCAAGGGCACCACGCACGAGTTCTGGAAATCCATCAACGCCGGCGCGGTCAAGGCGCAGCGCGAACTCACGGCCAAAGGCATCCCGGTCGAAATTATTTGGAAGGGTCCGCTGCGCGAGGATGACCGCGATCAGCAGATTCAAGTCGTCGAGAATTTCATCCAGCGCCGCGTCAACGGCATCGTGCTCGCGCCGCTGGATTCCACCGCGCTCGCCGCGCCGGTCGCGTCCGCCGCGAGCGCGAAAATCCCCACGATCGTGATCGATTCCGGCCTCAAGTCCGACCAGCACATCAGCTACATCGCGACGGACAATTACAAGGGCGGCCAGATGGGCAGCGAGCAGCTCGCCAAACTTCTCGGCGGCAAGGGCAACGTGATTCTCCTGCGTTATCAGGTCGGTTCCGCGAGCACCGAGGAGCGGGAAAATGGTTTTCTCGACGCGCTGAAAAAATTCCCCGACCTCAAAATCATCTCCGCCGACCAATACGCCGGGGCCACGCGCGAGAGTGCTTACCAAGCCGCGCAAAATCTCCTCAACCGCCACGGCCGCGACGTGAACGGCGTCTTCGCCCCGTGCGAACCCGTGACCATCGGCCTCGTCAAGGCGCTGCGCGACCTCGGCAAGGCGGGCGGCGTGGTGAAGCTCGTCGGCTTCGATGCCGGCACGCAGGCCGTCGAGGCGCTCCAGAAAAACGACGTGCAAGCGCTCATCGTGCAAAGCCCCGTCCGCATGGGTTATCTCGGCGTGACCACGATGGTCGAGCATCTCCAGGGCAGGAAAATCGCGAAGATCATCGACACCGGCGTGCAACTCGTGACGCCCGAAAACATGGGCCAGCCCGAGATCAAAGACCTCCTCAACCCGCCGCTGAACCAATACCTGAAGTGACCCCGAGCGGAGAGAAAATCAGGAAGGCAGGAAGGCAGGAATCGAACGGGTTGGTTTTCCTGCTTTCCCGCCTTCCTGATTTTCTCCCCGCCCCACGCCGCGAGCTTCGCGCCTCTTGGTCTTTTTCCTTTTGCCTTTTGCCTTTTGCCTTGGCATCGCCATGACCCCGCGCCTGCAAATGACTGCGGTTCACAAGGCCTTCGGCGCAACGCTCGCGCTGCGCGGGGTTTCGTTCACGATCGCGCCCGGCGAAGTCCACGCGCTCATCGGCGAGAATGGCGCGGGCAAAAGCACGCTGATGAAAATTCTCAGCGGCGCGCATCGCCCCGACGCCGGCGGCCTCGCGCTCGAGGGCCAGCCCTTCGAACCGCAGAATCCGCTGCACGCGCGGCGCGCGGGCATCGCGATGATTTATCAGGAGCTGAATCTCGCGCCGCACTTGAGCGTGGAGGAAAATCTTCTGCTGGGAAACGAACCCGCCTTCCTCGGCTGGATTGATCGCCGGCGCCGCCGCGAACTCGCCCGCGCCGCGCTCGCGGAACTCAACCACGCCACCATCCCGCTCGCCGCACCCGTCAACACGCTCACCCTCGCGGAAAAACAAATCGTCGAAATCGCCCGCGCCCTCCTCGGCCAGCCCAAGGTCATCATCATGGATGAACCCACCAGCAGCCTCACGCGGGTGGACGCGGAAAATCTTTTCGCCGTCATCGCGAGCCTCAAAGCCCGCGGCGTCAGCGTGATTTACATCAGCCACTTCCTCGAGGAATGCCAGCGCGTCTGCGACCGCTACACCGTGCTGCGCGACGGCGAGAGCGTCGCGACCGGCGCGATGTCCGACGCGCGCCTCACCGATCTCATCCGCCTCATGGTGGGCCGCGACCTCGCGGAAATTTATCCGCGCACGCCGCACCCGCTCGGCGCGCCCGTGCTCGAATTGCAAAACCTCGCGGGCCGCACGAAACCCCGCAGCGTCAGCCTCACCCTGCGCGCCGGAGAAATTCTCGGCCTCGCCGGACTCGTCGGCACCGGGCGCACGGAAACGTTGCGCGCGCTCTTCGGCCTCGACGCCGTCGCGGGCGGCGCGGTGCTCCTGCGCGGCGCGAATCGCACGCACAGTTCGCCCGGCGCCCGGCTCGCCGACGGCCTCGGTCTCCTCAGCGAAAACCGCAAGGAGGAAGGCCTCATGCTCAACCGCAGCCTCGCGGACAATCTCACGCTCACGCGTTTCGCGCCCGTCGCGCGCGCCGGCTTCATCAGCACGCGCCGCCAGCGCGCCACCACCGCGCGCTGGATGCGGCAACTCGACATCAAAGCCCGCGATCCCGCGCAAGCCATCGGCGAACTCTCCGGCGGCAACCAACAAAAACTCGCCCTCGCCCGCCTGCTCCATCACGACGCGCAAATCTTCCTCCTCGACGAACCCACGCGCGGCATTGATGTCGGCAGCAAGGCGCAGATTTACCGCCTCATCGGCGAACTCGCCGCCGCGGGCAAATCCGTCATCTTCGTCAGCAG
>JAYVOY010000200.1:0-7665 GCA_043757645.1 Verrucomicrobiota bacterium | reverse complement strand
TTTTCGTGGGTGAAGTGTGGGTTGGTATTGGACACAGGGTTCATGGTGTTTTCGGTTGCCCTGTCCGCTGTCCAAGAAAATCGGTGGCGGCATAAACGGACGAACGGCTCGCGCTGCGCGACGGTTACGCGAGGGCGCTCTTCCGCGACGGCCGGCTCGCGGACGCGCTGGCGCAGTATGAATTGCTCGCGAAGGAGGAGGTGAATCCGCTGCGGCACTTCGTCGCGGGCCTGCTGGTGTTCGCGCTGAAGTTCTCGCTGGAGCAGGCGTTCGAGCGCGAGTTTCCCGAGGCGGCGCTGCGGTACGTGCAGCAATACGAGGGCTTGAGCGAGGCCGAGCGCGGGAAGCTGTCGCAGGCGGAGTTCGCGAAGGCGACGTGGATTTACTACGTGCTGGCGTTGGTGGATTTGAAGAAGGACCGCACCGCGGCGGCGCTCGAACGGTTGAAGGCCGTCTCAACATCACCGGATGATTTTCTCGCGGGCGACGCGAACTACCGCATCGGGCTGGCGCATTTGCAGGCGCGGGATTTTGAGAAAGCGCGCGAGGCGTTCGAGTATCTGCTGTTCGCGACGAAGTCCTCGGAATCGGTCGTGCGCGCGACGTATCAACTCGGCGTGTGCCTGCGGGAACTGGGGCGCGCGGACAGCGCGCGGCAGCGGTTCCAGCAGATCATCGAGCGGTACCCGTTGTCGCCGTTCGTCGAGCTGGCGCGGAAGAATTCGGCTGGCGGCGGCACGAACGCGGTTGCACCCTCGGCGGCGTTGCCCAAATGAATTGCCCGCAGAACAAAGCTGGAATGGCCCACGAAACACACGAAAACAGCGGGGAGAGGTGTGTTCGTCAGCCCCAACGGGGCTGCGTCCTCCAGCCCAGGGTTGCGAGGAACGAGCTACCCAGGGTTCACGCGGCGGAATCCGACGCATTCGCGCGCTGCGCCCGTAGCGCCGCCGTCTCGGCGGCTCACGATGTCCGAATGTCGTCGGGGCGAGTTTGCACAAAGCCCGGCTCAACCCTCGTCGATCGCAGCCCCGGATCGACCGACCTCGCGGACGTGTCACGCCGTGAGCCGCCGAGACGGCGGCGCCACGCCACGGTTCACTGGCGTGGGCTGCGTAGCGACGCGCCCGGCGAATCGCCTCGTTTTCTCGGATCCTTTTCTTTTCGTGTGTTTCGTGTGTTTCATGGGCAGCCATTTTCTTTTCTAGGATGAAACATTTGGCCTGCATTCTCTTGTTCGCGTTGTTCGCCGCCGCCGCGGTTCGCGGGGCGGACACGCCGGAGGATTTGCTCAAGCAGGCGCAGCAACTGGAGCGCGACGGCGCGGTGCAGCGCGCGGTGAAAGTGTATCAGGATTTCCTCAAACAATTCCCCGATCACACGCAGGCGACCGAGGCGAATTACCGGTTGGGCAAGGCGTTTGACACGCTCGGGCAGGTCGAGGAGGCGGTCGCCGCGCTCAAGTTGGTCACAGGCAACGGCAAGAAATTCAAGAACCGGCCCGACGCGTTTTACCTGCTCGGCAAGCTCTACGCCGCGGACAAAAAATACGACGAGGCGATCGCCGCGTACGAAAAGATGCTCGGCGAGGGCGCGGGCCTGTTCGAGGACGAGGTGATGAATCTGTGCGCGGGTTGGTACGCGATTCAGCAAAAGTACGATGACGCGGCGGCGAAGTTCAATTTGCTGCGGCGCAAGGGCGACAGCGCGCTCGCGGAACAGGCCGCCTACAAGCTCGCGTTGTTGTGGCTGAAGGCGGGGCGGCTCGATTCCGCGGTGCCCGCAGTGCAGGATTTGGCGGCGCAATTTCCGAACCACAAACAAATCCCCGAGCTGCTGCTCAAGGCTGCGGATGGGTTCCGGCTCCAGCGGAAATTCGACAAGACGGTGTCGATCTGCGAGCAGCTCAAGGCGCGGTATCCGAAGAATCTCGAAACGCTCGCGGGCAGTTATTTGCTGGGGCTTTGTTACCGCGATCAAAGGGAATTTCCCAAGGCCATCGCGGCGCTCGAGGCGGTCGGGCGCACGCGCGAGTTTCAAGGGCGCGGCCTCGTCGCGGCGGCGCTGCTCGCGGCGGCGGATATTTATTTCGGCGACCTCGCCGATCCCGCGAAGGCGATGCCGCGGTACGAGGACGCGGCGAAATAGGCGCGCGATTCCGACAGCGAGCGCAAGTCGGCGATTCTCGAGCAATGCTACTTTCGTCTCGGCAATACAATTTCGCGCAGAAGAAATTCGCCGCCGCGCTGGATTACTACCTGTTGCTGCGTGCGAGTGGTTCGTCGCTGAACGTCCTCGGGCGCGTGCTCGCGTGCGAGGCGGCGCTGGGCAACGAGAATCTCGCCGAGCGTTTTACCGCGGCGGACGCCGAGACGCTGAAGGCGAAGATCGCGCAGAATCCCGGCACTGCGATGGCCGCGGAGGCGGAGATGTTTCTGCTCGACCGCAAGCTCGCGGACGCCGTGCGGTTGCGTGAGAGCACCACGCCGGTCGCCGCGGAATACGAGGCGATGTTCCAGAAATATTCCAAGGAGGCGCTCGCGCAGGACAACCTTGGCGCTTACCTGCACGCGCAGGCGGGCACGGCTTACGCGCACAGTTTGAACCGCGAGGATTTGGTGAAGGCGATGGCGGCGTTCGAGCGCGCGGCGGGCGCGACCCACGGCACGAACAATCCGTATCGAATTCCCGCGTTGGAGAATCTCGCGCTCACCGCCGACCGACTCGGTGACAAGGCGCGCGCGACGAAGGTTTACGGGGAGTTGTTCGCGATTTCGAAGCAGAGCCTCGACGCGAAAAAAGACGATGCGGCGCTGGAAAAGCGCACGCTCGAATACTTGAAGAGCCTCGTCACGCGCTCGGATAATTCCGACCTCATCGGGCAATCCATCGTGCTCACGCGGAAGATCATCGAGGAGAAGGGGCCGTTGTCCGAGCTGGCGGCGGGCGCGCGGTTCTATCTCGGCGAGTTGCATTATTTGAAGAAGGACTTCTCCGCCGCGGCCACGACCTACAAGGATTTCATCCGCATTTACGGGCCGAAACAGGACGCGAACGGCGACGTGGCTGACGCGCCGTGGCGTCCGGGGAAGACCGATGAGCGCGTCGAGCAGGTGTTCGAGGCGGCGTGCGCGTGGCGCACAGTTGGTTCATGCAGGGGCACGATCAGAACATGGTGCGCGCCTACGACTGGCTCGCGCGGAATTTTTCCGTCGGCAACAAGCATCTGGCCGAGGCGCAGTACTGGCTCGCGCTGGAGTTAGCGAAGGGCAGGCAGGCCGAGGGCAAGGAGGCGAAACGCAAACTCGCCGAGGCCTTGTGGAAAAACGTGGTGAACCCGTCGCTCGATTTCGAGGCGAAGAATTTCAAGAAGGGTTTTCATTTCTGGGTTGGCGACAGCGAGCGTTACGCGGACGTGCAGAAGTATGTGAAGAGCGCGATGCTCAAGGCCGGGCAGGCGTTCGGCGAGAGCGGCGAACACGGGTTGGCGGCGGCGGCGTTTGAGACGTTTCTCAGCGTTTATCCGGAGAGCGGCGACAACGCGCGGCGCGGGAATTTCCGAAGGGGAATCCCGCCGTCATCGAGGAAGCGAAACGACTTTTGCCGACCGTCCTGAAAGAACTCGCCAAACAAAAATGAAAAGGAAACTCGACACAGTAAATAGGAGCGCGGGCGTCTCGCCCGCAGCGGCAGCTTGCGCGACGGAGGGCTTGGATGTGCGGACGTCGCACTGCGGGCGGAGCCGCTGCGGCCCGGAGGGCCGCGCTCCGGGGGGGCGCGCGGAGGGATCCGTTCGGTGCTTTTCGCGCTGTTGACGCTCGGCACGATATTGTTCCTCGCCGTCGGCCCGCGCGGGCGGCGGATGAGAAGCTCCATCTGGATTCCGTCCTCAACGACAAGGACAAGGTCATCAAGGCCGAGGAGGCTGAGGCGGGGCCGGGCGATGGGAAATTTTTCGTGATCAAGACCGACGACAACATCACGTCGCTCGAGGTCGGCGATGTGTATCGCAACGAGCAGAAAACTTTTTTCAAGGTCACGGGCATCCAGTCCAAAGGCTCGCAGGGCGGCGAATTCAGCGTGCAACGCACGGCGGGCAAGGCCGAGCCGGACCGCAAATTCCAGCGGGTGTCGGGCGTCGGGCCGGTGACGATCGTGGCGCGGATCACGTTGTTGGACCTGTATGTGACGGGCGGATTCTTCATGCACCCGATCGCGTTGATGGGGATGCTGGTGATTTTGCTCGCGCTGAATTGCGTGTGGATTTACCGGCGCAACGCGCAGATTCCGCCGCGCTTCGTCGAGGAGGCGCGCAAGGCGCTGGAGGCCGGCGATGTCGAGAAATTCGAGGACTTGGCGCTCAAGGAACGCGGCCTGTTCCCCGGCATTTGCCGCGCGCTGGCGGATCGCTTCGACAGCTCGACGCCGGAGGAAATCAAGAGCCGCGCGGAGATCGCGGCGGGCGGGTTGATCGGCAAATTGCGCGTGCCGACGAAGGCGGTGAACTTCTGCGAGCAGGCGGTGAACAACGACGGCGGTTGGCGCTACACGCCGAAGAGTGACGAGAGCGATTTCAGCGTGACGGCGTGGTTTTTGCAGGCGCTGAAAACGGCGCGGCTGGCGCAGTTGAAATTCGACAGCGCGATTTTTTCGCAGGGCCTCGCGTACCTCAACAGCGTGACCGATCAGGGCGCGAGCAAGGAATCCAGTGGCGCGGTCGGCTATCAGGTTTCGCGCACTGGCGGCGGCGGTGGGAACGGGCATCCGGCGCTCACGGCGGCGGGCATGATGGTGCGGCAGTTCAACGGGACGGGCGTGAAGAATCATCTGCTCGTGAAGGGCGCGGAGCTGACGCAGCGCGACCCGCCGCGGTGGGGCAACAAGGATTTTTACCAGTGGTACTACGCGACCTACGCGATGCACAACATGGGCGGGGAATATCGCATCTGGTGGAACCAGCGCATTCGCGACATGCTGCTCGAAAACCAAAGCCACGAGGGCGACACCGCGGGAAGCTGGGATCCGGACCGCGACCGCTGGGGCAAGGCCGGCGGGCGCGTGTACACGACGGCGCTCGGGGCGTTGTGTTTGGAGGTTTACTACCGCTACTCGGAGGCGCTCAACAGCTTCGGCACCGCGCCGGATTTGGATGAGCTTTTCTTTGAGTAGGGCGAGGGTCGCGGTGAGACGGAGCAGGCAAAAAATGGCGGGTGAAAAATAAAAACGGAACGGCTTAATTTTTCGCCGCCATTTTTCGCCTCGTTTTTGCCGCGTGAGAGTGGCGGTGCCGCGGGCATTTTTAAAACGGGTTTAGCCGTAACTATGCAAGGGGCGGACCGCCGCCGTCTCGGCGGCTCACGGCGTGGGAAAGTCCGGGGGGGGCAAATTGCACGCGAGCTTTTGGTTCACCATTCAGTGACCATTTTGAACTGCGGAAAACGCCCGCCTTCACCTCATTTGGACGGTGTGAGCCGCCGGGACGGCGGCGGTCCGACTGCATCGTTACGGTTTAGTTGCTTCCTTTCGTTCCGGTGCGTCCCTAGTTTCCGCAGGTTCTGTGAAACAAAACTGCAACGGATTTGGCTTCGATGCGCGACGTGGTTCGACCGCGCTGGCGCGGGGTTTGGTCGCACTGTGGTTGTGTTTTGGCGCGGTCGTGCTCGCGGCGGCGGCGCAGACGAATGACGGCGTGTTTTTCGCGAATGGTGATCGGTTGCGCGGGGAGTTGCTCGCCTTTGATCCGCAGAAGGGACTCACGTGGCGGCATCCGGACGCGGCGCGGGAAATGACGGCGCGCGCGACGGGCGTGGTGAAGATTCGGCTGGGCGAGCGCCCGGGCGGCGCGGTGAAAATCGCGTTTCCGGTGTTGGTGCGGTTGATCAATCAGGACGAACTCGAGGGCGGCTTGGTGGCGGTGCTCGCGGACAAAATCATTTTGAAAACTTGGTACGCCGGCGATTTGCAACTGCCGCGCGCCAGCATCGCGAGCATCGTGCCGCAGAGTCCGCGGCCGGGATTGTTGTATGAGGGGCCGACGAGTCTCGAGGGCTGGACGCAGGGCAAGCCGCCGGTGGCAGACTTCGAGGCGAGCGGATGGAGCTATCAGCAGGGCGGATTTTTCGCGACGCAGTCGGCGTCCATCGCGCGCGATTTCAAACTGCCAAACCTGGTGGACATCCAATTCGATGTGGCGTGGCGTGGCTTTTTCAATCTCGCGGTCGCGTTGTATGCGGACTCGCTGCATCCGATTAATTTGGCGAACAAGGACAACGCGCCGGATTTCGGCGGCTTCTACAGCCTGCAATTGAACAACAACAGCGTGAACATTCTCGTCGTTCACAAGGCGCGCCCGATCACGTCGCTGGGCGCGGCGTTCATGCCGGTGCCGAACACGAAAACCTCGATGCACGTGGGCATCCGCGTGAACAAGCCCGAGCAGATGATTCATCTCCTGATCGACGGTGTGCCGGTGAAGCAGTGGAAGGAGCCGACGGAATTCGCGGGCACGGGGACGATCCTGCGCTTCGTGAATCAAACGGCGAGTATCATGAAACTCAGCAACCTCACGGTCGCCGAGTGGGACGGGCGCATGGAAGCCACGACCAACCGACCGCCGGACCCGACGAGTGATTTCGTGCTGTTGATGAACCACGACACGGTCACCGGGCGGTTGCAGAAATTCGCGGACGGAAAAATCACCATGGAATCCGCGCTCGGCGCGCTGGAAATCCCGCTGCCGCGGATCGCGCAACTGCGCCTCGCCGAATCGACGAACGCCCCGCCCGCCGCGGTGCTGACGAACGCCGCGCCGCAGGCTTTTTTCGCGACGCGCGGGCGCGTAACGCTGGAGGTCGAGCGCGTGGAGGCCGCGCAGTTATTGGGGAAAAGTCCGTTGCTGGGGCCGCTGAAAATTTCGCTGAGTGCGTTGAAGCTGCTGCAACTCAAACCGGCGGTGGAGACGAACGAGCCGTTTTGAGCGAGGGGTTCGGGAGGTTCCTTTAGCACATCTGCGGCACCATGCAGGTCGCGACGGGACGCATTCCAAGGTGTTGCGTCCTAGTTGGATAATCTCATTAGCACTAATGCCTTTCGGGAATTCGCTGGCTTTGTCCCGGAGGGACGAAGGGAAAATAGCCCAGCGTTTCAACGCTGGGTGGGGCGGGCCACCGCGCGGGAGTCCCGGAGGGACGAAAGAACCAAGCCACACTGCCCGCCGTTTTTTCTGCCGTCCCTGCGGGACTCGCCCCACCCGTCACGGCCCGCCCAGCGTTGAAACGCTGGGCTATTGTCGGTCGTCCCTGCGGGACTTCAGCCCCGCCGCGCCACCGGGAATTCCCGAAACGCATTAGGTTTTAGTCCGAACTCCACACGGCGCCGCGCGTTTCCTCGATTCCGTTCAATCATTTTGCGCCTTGTGCGTTCTTTGCGGCAATTCGCATTCGGCGCTGAACTTTATTTGCTCCCCGGTTTTGTGGCGGGCGTGGCGGCGAGGTCGGGGGGGAGTTGGTCGGCGGGGAAGGCTTCGACGTGGAGGCGGATGAGGCTGACGGTGGGGACACCGAGATCGACGGTGCCGTCGGAGCGATCGACGAGCATGGCCACGGCGGCGACGACGCCGTGATGGGCGCGCACGATGGCGATGGTTTCCCGCACGCGGCCGCCCTT
>JAYVOY010000199.1:0-7687 GCA_043757645.1 Verrucomicrobiota bacterium | reverse complement strand
ACTTACTGCAACGCCCCGGTGCAACTGCTCCCACAACCCGCCGTGCAGGCGAGGCAGTGGATGCCGGTGACGATTTCCCGCCGCGGCAAATCGGCGGGCACGATGTCCCACAAAAAAAGTCCGCGCGACGAGGGTTCGCGCGCCGCCGACTGCGCGCCCGAAATCCGCGCGTCCATTTCCGCGGCGGCCCGCGCGGGCGCGAACGGCAGGTGCAGCCCGAGCATCTGATTGAAGTCGCAATCGTACAATTCCCCCTCGTAGCCAACGCTCAAGGTCGTGCGGCACATGAGGCCGTCGATCGTCGCGGGATTGAACGCGTTCGCGAGCAGTTCGAGATACGCGTCCCACTGGCCGTGCTGGCGCAAATCCTCGGCGAAACGCGCGATGGGCTGGTTGGTGATCGTGAAGAGCCGGTGGAAGACAACGCCAAACTGTTGCCGCAACTCCGTGTGGTAATCGGCCTCCAACTCCGCCTGCGGCCCCGGCAGTTTCGCGCCGAGCGGATTGTAAACCAAATGCAGCGGAAGACTCGTGCCGTAGCCAACCGCGTTGAGCTTTTGCAGCGCGCGAATGCTTTTCGCGAAGACGCCGTTGCCGCGCTGCTGATTGACATTGGCCGCCGAATAACACGGCAGCGACGCGATGACTTCCACCGCGTGTTGCGCGAGATAATCCGGCAGCCAGTCGAAGCCCGGCTCCTCGATGATCGTGAGATTGTTGCGGTCGATCACGCGCGCATCACTCGCGCGACTCGTCTCGACAAGAAAGCGAAAGTGCTCGCTCAACTCCGGCGCGCCGCCCGTGAGGTCCACTACCGCCGGACGATGCCGCTGAATCCACTCGCCGATGCGGCGCGCGACATCGGCGCTCATCATTTCCGTGCGCCACGGCGCGGCGTCCACGTGACAATGGCGGCACGCCTGATTGCACTTGCGGCCCACATTGATTTGCAGCGTTTCGAGCGCCGCGCGCGTGAGCGTGCGCCCGTGCGCGCGAAGTTTTTCCGCGAAGCGGTTCATGCCATGACCATTGCAGAATCCCGCGGGGCAGGCGACAGCGGTTGGAGCGTTGGCCAATCTCGGCCGAAATCCCCAGGCGGATTTTGAGGCCTGCTTGGAGCGCGATCTTCAGGTCGTTTCAGCGTCCACCGATCCGTGGCGTTCTCCGGCGGCAAAATATCGTGCGGACGCTGCAGCGGCGTTGCGCGTGTTCGCCGCGGTTCGCTTGCGGAGTTTGCGTTTTCCCGCCCTGGTTTCGATGGCCAACGACTTTGAAATTCACGGCCCGCCGCGAGCCTGCGGAAGTTTATTGCGAAACCATTGGCCAATCCGCCGTTCGCACGCGAGTCTCCCCCCCCGATGCAGTCGCCGACCTCACCTGAACCCGCCCCGGAAACTTCCAACCTCAATCCGAACGCCAACCCCGGTGCGCGGCCCGAACCGGATTTCAGCGGCGTGCCGCGGCCCATCGCGGACTTCGCGGGCCTCCCGGATTTCCCGCAGTGCGCGCTGGGTGCTTACGTGGACATCGGCGGCTTCGCGGGCGTCGTGGCGGACATCGTGAAAAACTCCATCAAGATTCGCGCGCCCGACGGCCTCAATCAGAGCTTCAATTTCCATCGCCTCCGCACCATCTACGGTCCGGCCGCACCCAAGCTCGAACCAATGCCCAGCGGCCCAATGGAGGCCCACCCCGCCGCCCGCCCGCGCGCCACGCCGCGCCCCGCCCCCGAGCCGGACGCCCCGCCCGCGGTCGCCTCCGCGCCCAAACGCGAGCTTATCGCCGACCCCGATTTCTCCCAGCCCGTCGTGTCCATTCGCACGCTGGTGGGCCGCGCCGACTTCCCGAAATGCGCGCTCGGTCTGCACATCGAAATCGTGGACTACACCGGCGTGGTCGTGGAACTCGTGAATCAGTCGCTGAAGGTGCTGGCCGAGGACGGCGGCATTCGCAGCTACAACGCGATGGCGATGCGCAAGCTCCACGGCGGCGCGTAAGGCGAACCGCGTCCGCTGCTCTCCAAGCCGGGCGAGGCGCGTCGGCGCGCGGCGTTTACACCGCTTCACCGTTCAACGCCCCGCACCATTCTCTCGCCCCACCCCGTGCGTACGCTGAAGCGGTGTAAACGCCGCGCGCCAACTGCCGTCCGGCGGCACCAGGCCTTTTATGAGAGGAGGGTCCGAATATCCACCGCGTCCATCCCCGCCGCGCGGATGGCGTCCATGCCGAGATCGGTGTCCTCGAAGGCGCGGCAAAATTCGGCGGGAACGGCGATGCGCCGCGCGGCTTCGAGGAAAATATCGGGCGCGGGTTTTTGCCGCACGATGTCCTCATTCGTGACGACCGCCGCGAACCAGCCGCGAATTCCCAAGTGATTCAACACCTCCTCGATCGCGCGCCGGCTGCCGCCCGAGGCCACCGCCAGCGGCACTTTGCCGCGATGTTGCCGCGCGATTTCCACGACCGGCGTCACCGGTCCGACCAGCGGCATCAGCGGCAAATACGCGGCCTCCTTTTCCTTCGACACCGCAATCGGATCAAGCGGGAGTCCCTGCTCCGTCACGAGCATTCGCAAAATGTCCCGCGATGGCACGCCGCCCAGCGAATAAAAACGCTCCTCGGTGAAGTGGATGCCGTGCCGCTCCGTGACGACCTGCCACGCGCGCCAGTGCAGCGGCATCGTGTCGGCGAGCGTTCCATCGCAATCGAAAATCAATCCGCGGGGAGTCATAAAAAAGTCGGTCAGTGGGAAATATTGTCCGTGGTTTCAGTCACGAATTCGCCGGGAGCCGCGCGGCGGCCATCGATATCGGAGCGCCGAGCACCGGCTCGGCGAGAATCTTCGACCCACGCCCACGCCGAGCCGGTGCTCGGCGCTCCGCTCGCGGAAAAAAGCCCGCGGAACAATTCCGCCGAAGTGAAAATTTCCCCCGCCCCTCACAATTGCAGCGCCGCCAAGCGGCGGTTCATATCGTCGGCGATCAGCGGCGTGATCAGGCCGTCGAGGTCGCCGTTGATGACGTTGGAGAGGTTGTAGAGCGTGAGTTCGACGCGGTGATCGGTCACGCGGTTCTGCGGGAAATTATAGGTGCGGATTTTTTCGCTGCGTTCGCCGGTGCCGACCTGCGAGCTGCGCTGCGCGTCGTATTTGGATTTCTCCTCGGCCACCTTGCGATCCAGCAAGCGCGTGCGCAGCACGATCATTGCCTTGGCCTTGTTCTTGATTTGCGAACGCTCGTCCTGACAACGCACCTCGACGCCCGTGGGCTTGTGCAGAATGCGTACCGCTGAATCCGTCGTGTTCACGCCTTGCCCGCCGTGACCGGACGCGCGGCAAACATTGATCGTCAAATCCTCGGGGCGGATTTCCACGTCCACTTCCTCCGCCTCCGGCAGCACCGCGACCGTGCAGGTGCTCGTGTGGATGCGGCCCTGCGCCTCGGTCGCCGGCACGCGCTGGACGCGATGCACGCCGCTCTCGTACTTCAGCCGCTTGTAAACGTCCTGCCCGATCACGCTGAAAATAATTTCCTTGTACCCGCCCAGTTCCGACGGGCTGCAATCCAGCGTCTCGACCTTCCAGCCCAGCGCGTCGGTGTAGCGCATATACATCCGATACAAATCGGCGGCGAACAGCGCGGATTCCGAGCCGCCCGCGCCCGCGCGGATTTCGAAAATGGTGTTGCGTGAATCAATCGGGTCCGGCGGCACCAGCCCCAACTGCACCGCGTGCGCGAGGCGTTGGTCCTCGGGTTCGAGCCGCGCGATTTCCTCGCGCGCCAGCGCGGCGAGTTCGGAGTCGGGCGATTCCGCGGCGAGCAGCGCGCGGTTGTCCTCGAGGTCGCCGTGGACTTTGAGAAACTTCTGCCCGCCGCCGACGAGGTCCTTGAGCCGCGAATGTTCGCGCGCGAGTTCCTGAGCTTTCTGGGAATTCTCGAAGACCCGCGGATCGCTCAACGCGCTTTCCACCTCGGAAAGGCGGCGCGCAAATTTCTCGATGTAAGGGCGGAGATTCATCTTGGAAAAAGCGGCGGGTGCCCACGAAACACACGAAAAGAAAAAAACATGAGTCAGCGCGCGGGTTCACCGGACACGCGCGCGGATTTGGCAGTTGCCAACCCGCGTCACGCCCTTTGTTTTCAGTCGTTTTGTGTGTTTCATGAGCCGTTCATCAGCCGTGTTGATTTTCGACGACCGGTCTCGGATGCGGCCTTGGTTTCAGGCGCGGTCGGTTGCCAAACCGCCGCGCCCGCGATCAACCAAAGCCGCGCCGTGCGGGCGTCAGTCGCGCCGCGCGTCGGGGAAAAGGGTGGCAAAAAGAAACCGCCCGCCAACCGGAATTCCGGCGGACGGGCGGTGGTTGAAAGGAGCCTATTTCTTCTTTTTCTTGCTCGCGGCGGCCTCGGCGACGGCGGCCTGGGCGGCCTGCGTCTTGGCCATCCGTTGTTGGAATTTGTCCACGCGGCCAGCGGTATCCACGAACTTCTGCTGGCCCGTGTAGAACGGATGGCAGGCGTTGCAAATACCGATCGTCAAATTCTTACGCGTCGAACGGGTCTTGATCGTGTTGCCGCAGGCGCAACGGATTTCCGACTCGTCGTATTTAGGATGAGTGTCAGCTTTCATAACAAGGGAGCGGGACGGTACCAATCAACGCCGGGATAACAAGGGGTATTTTGGAAATGTGCGCGCGGGGGGGGCGCGCTGGGCTTGGTCATTGCGCCGCTCAGGGCTTCGCCTCGCCGCGGAGTTTTGCGAGCAGCGCCTGCATCTCCCGCAGTTTTTCCGGTTGCTCGGTGGCGAGATTTTTTTGCTCGGACAAATCGGTCGCGAGATTGAAGAGCTGGGCGGTGACGGGATTTTTCGGGGGCGGCGCGGGTTGCGCCGCGGGCCTGCCTTTGCCGCCGCCGCCACCGCCTTGCAGGAGTTTCCAATCGCCGACGCGCAAGCCGAACGGGCCGTTGGTGCCGCCGTTGTGCGCGACGAACGTGGTGCGCGCGGAGGTTTTGGTTTCACCGAGAATCGCGGGCAGCACGTTGAGGCTGTCGCGGCATTGGCCCTCGGGAATTTTCGCGCCGGTCAGCGCGGCGAACGTCGCGGGCATGTCGAGGTGCGCTAGCAGCGCGGCACTCTGCGTGCCGGGCTGGATGTGGCCGGGCCAGCGCGCGAGGAACGGCACGCGATGCCCACCCTCGTAGATCGTGCCCTTGCGGCCGTTGAGCGGCGCGTTGGGATTGTAGTCGAAGCTGCCCACGTCCGCGTAGCCGTCGTCCATCACGCCGCCGTTGTCGCTGGTGAAGATGAGCAGCGTGTTGTCGGTGAGTTTCAGCTCGTCGAGTTTCGCGAGCAGTTTGCCGGCGGTGTCGTCGAGTTCGTGAATGGAATCGCCGCGCGTGCCGACGGAACTGCTGCCTTTGAAACGCGGGTTCGGCACGCGCGGCACGTGGATGTTGTGCGTGGCGAAGTAGAGGAAGAACGGCCCGCCCTTGCTGTCCGCGATGAACTTCAGCGCCTTGCCGGTGAACGTGTCGGCCATGTCCTCGTCCCGCCAGCGCGCGGCCTTGCCGCCGCTCATCCAGCCGATGCGGCCGACGCCGTTCACGATCGTCATGTCGTGACCCTGCGTGTGTTTGAGCTTGAGCAGTTCGGGATTTTCCCTGCCGGTGGGATCGGTGCCGACCTTCGCCTTGTAGCTGACGGTGATCGGGTCCTTCGGGTCAAGGTTCACGACGTGGCGGTTCTCGATGTACACGGTCGGCACGCGGTCGCCCGTTGCGGCCATGATGAAGCAATAATCGAAGCCGAGGTCGAGCGGGCCGGGTTTGATTTCGCCGTTCCAATTCGGTCCGCCCTCCGGCCCGAGGCCCAGGTGCCATTTGCCGACGACGCCCGTTTTGTAGCCCGCCGATTTCAGCAACGCCGCGACGGTGCTCGTGCCCGGATCAATGCTCAACGCCGCGTCGCCGGGCGCGATGGAGGAACCGCGCGGCTGCCGCCACGAATAAACGCCGGTGAGAAACGCGCGCCGCGTCGGCGTGCAGGTCGAGGCCGGCGAATGCGCGTCGGTGAAGCGGCAACCCTGCGCGGCGAGGCGGTCGAGATGGGGCGTCCGCGCGTGCTTCGCGCCGTAGCACGAGAGGTCCGCGTAACCGATGTCGTCGGCGAGGAGGAAGATGATGTTCGGCTTGTCCGCGGCGGCGGTGGAAACCGCGAGCGCGCCGAGAACGACAAGTGTGGCCAATAAATTTTTCATGGTTGGTGGCGGTAAGTGTTAGCGCGGGAGCGGCGGTGGGGGAAGGGGTTTTTGCAAAAGGTGGTGGGCTGGGGGTGCGGCTTTACACCGCCTCGCGGGGCGCGGCGTTTAGGGAAGCGCTGATTTAATCCATCTGGCATTTGGATTCGTGGCAAAACGCCTGATAATCAAGTGGCGAAAACTGCAAACTGGCTTTTATTCAGCGTTTCCTTAGGTTTAACCAGATGAAATCATCGGCGGTTCAAATTCAACCGGACACCAGTGCGCTTGGATATTGCTCCCAGCAGCCAGTGAAGGCGCAGTGGCCGTGGCTATTCAACCTTTATCACGACTTTGGCGGAGACGTGGTTGCCGCTGCGGTCGGTGAAGTTGAGGCGGAGGTTAAGGTCGCCGGGTTTCAGGGCGGGGACGGGGATTTTGAATTCTTGGTTCACTGTCTTACCACTCAGCGCCGCGCCGCCGATGGTGGTGTCGCGTTTGGGATCGAAGACTAGGAAGGCACCGAGGGCTAGGTTGTCCTCGCCTTTGATGGTTATAGGGATTTCGGTGGCGCCGGCGGGGAGGCGGTTGGGATAGGTGAGGTTGAAGCGGGGTTCGGTGTTGTCGGTAAGGTCGATATCCTCGCCTAGGAAACGGGAGTAGCGCAGGAAGCGGGTGTGTTCCTCGGAGAAGCCGACGCGGGGTTTGTCGGAGTAGCGTTTGAGGTAGTTGTGGCGCATATAGCGAAAGCCATTGCCCATGATGGATTGGTTGTCCTGCCGGGTGTCGTGCGGGAGGCCGAGGGCGTGGCCGAGTTCGTGCGCGACGGCACCGAAGCCATCCTCGATGAACTCGAAGCGGGCGGAATCGGGGCGGCGATGATGGTTGGCGACGCGGCCTTTGATGGGGGTGTCGTCGTCGAAGAGTTCCAATTGGCGGGTGACGTTGGTGGCGCAGAATTCGTCACGCAGAATCCAGGCGGAGAAGAGTCCCGCGCCGCCATTGGGTCGGCTGGCACCGCCGAGGGCGAAGCCGCCGGGCCACTCGAATTTCGCGGGGCCGAAGGAATAGGTTTCGCAGAAGATGACGTAGAGATTGGTGCGCAGGGAGCCGAGGGATTTCTCGACCGCGGGCACGATACGGTCCCACTGCTGGTTGCCGCTGAAGTCGGGATCGCCGCTGAACCACGCGGCGGTATTTGTGGAACGGAGCAGGTGAACGATGGGGCGTCCGTCACGGAACTCGAAGTCAGGGCCGGTGGCGGGTAGTTGCTTGGCGCGAAAGTCCTCGCGATAGAGATCGGCCACGAAGGTCATTAAAACGCTGATCTTCTCGGAGTAGTTGGTGGCAGGCTCGCGGTCGGAGGGAACGAAATAGACGAGGCGGATTTTGTGGGATTTGCCGAGGTCGCGGAGTGGCTCGGGGGCGCGGTATTTGGTGGTTTCAGGTTCGGCG
>JAYVOY010000198.1:0-7731 GCA_043757645.1 Verrucomicrobiota bacterium | reverse complement strand
CGAAATAATCCCCCGACTCGCAAATCGGCCCGACAACATCGGAGGACACCAGCGCGCCGCCCTTCTTCTTCACCGGCACGATTTGATGGAACGAATCGTAAAACGCCGGGCGGATCAGGTCGTTCATCGCGGCATCCACGATCACGAAATTTTTCTTTCCGGTGCGCTTCACGTACTCGACGCGCGTCACGAGCAGGCCCGCGTTGCCCACGATGAAGCGGCCCGGCTCGACGAGAATGCGCAGGCCCAGCGGCTGCAACAGCGGCACCAGCGCCGCCGCGTAAGTCGCCGGCGTGATGATCCCCTTGGCTGCGGGTGTCTTCCACCACGCCGCCGCGCCGCTCTCGAGCGCGGGGTTGTACACGATGCCGATCCCGCCCCCGATGCTGAAAAACTCGAACTTATGTTTCGCCGCGAGCCGCGTCACCATCGCGAGCATTTTCTCGACGGCCTTTTTGAACGGCGCGACCTGCGTGAGCTGCGAGCCGATGTGCATTTGAATGCCGCGCAGCCGCAGGTTTTTCAGTTTGCTCGCGCGCGCATACACGTCCTCGACCTCCTCGAACGCGATGCCGAACTTGTTTTCATAGGTGCCCGTCGTGATTTTCGCGTGCGTGTGCGCGTCGATGTTCGGGTTCACGCGCACGGCGACGGGCGCGACGGCCTGGAGCCGCGCCGCGATGCGATTGATGCGCTGCAACTCGGGTTCGCTCTCGACGTTGAAGGAATAAATCCCCTGCTGAATCGCGTACTCGATCTCGTGCTCGGTCTTGCCGACGCCCGCGAACACGCACTTGCGCGGGTCGCCGCCCGCCGCGATCACGCGCCGCAACTCGCCCTCGCTCACCACGTCGAAACCGCTGCCGCAATTGGCCAGCGTGCGCATCACGGCGAGATTGGAGTTGGCCTTCATCGCGAAACACACGAGGTGCTCCAGCGGCGCGAGCGCCTGATCGAGCTTTTGAAAATGATCCTCCAGCGTGTGCTGGGAATAAATGTACAACGGCGTGCCGTGCTGTTTCACCAGCGCCGCGACCGCCACCTGCTCGCAAACCAACCTGCCGCCAACGTATTTGAAATCGTGCATGGGGCGCGTTTATGCCCGCGGGCGCGGCGGAGATAAAGGGAAAGTTCGGCGCGCGGAAAAAGTGTCGCGCGAAGGGGACGAAGGACTCGAAGGAAGACAAGGCGGGCCAGCGTTTGTCTTCGCTGTCTTCGCCGCCTTCGCGCGACACCTTTCTTTCTTGCCGCGTTGGTTCACGCCGGGGCCGCGGCAAAGAGTGTCGCGCGAAGGCGGCGAAGGATGCGAAGGAAGACAAGGCGGAGTGTGATCGTGGTGCGCAGCCAGCGGACGCTCAAAAAGACCGGGCGCGGCGGCGAACCGCGCCCGTGGAGTGCGGTGACAAGTCTCCGCATTCCACATTTCGCCGCCGTTCCGATGGGGGCTTCCCTTGAGCTTTGAGCCTTTGAGTCTGGGAGCTTTTTTACCCGGTAATGCCCGTTGACACCCCGCGCCCCACTCCCTAGTTTCCGCGGACTTTGATCCGACCCGGACGCGCCATGCAGGCGAAGTCGGGTCCGATCCCCCGGAAGGAAGTGAACGAAGTTGACAGAAATTAAGCTGAAAAAAGGCGAGCCCATCGACAAGGCGCTGCGCCGGCTCAAGAAACGGTTGGACCGCGAGTGTACTTTGAAGGAAGTCCGCGCCCATCGTCATTACGAGAAGCCGAGCGAACGCACGCGGCGCAAGATGAAAGTGGCCCGCTTTTCCGCGATGCTGGCGGCTCGCTACGCCGACCTGTGATTGGATCTGATTTGTTTTTGGTGTTTCCCCAGCCGGGTGCGATTGTTTGCAAAAACTGCACCCGGTTTTTTTTGCCATGTATTCACTCTCGACCTGCTGGAATTCGCACCGTCACCAGGACGGCCGCGCGATGTTGCGCGAGATCGCCGAGCTTGGCTTCGAGTACGCCGAGTTGAGCCACGGCATCCGCGTCAGTTTGCTGCCCGGAATCTTCGAGGCCGTGGACGGCGGCGAAATCAAAATCTCGACGCTGCACAATTTCTGCCCGCTCCCGCTGGGCGTGAATCACGCCGCGCCGAACATCTACAAATTCACCGCGCTCGAATCCCGCGAGCGCGATCTCGCCCTCAAGCATTCGTTCAAAACCCTCGAGACCGCCGCGCGCCTCAAAGCCAAACTCGTCGTGCTCCACATGGGCGCGGTGGAGATGAAGGATTACACCGACACGCTCATCGACATGGTCGGCGAACGGCAGCGCGACGGCGCGGGTCAGGGGCAACAACGCGGTGCCGCGCCGCCCGAGAAAAAGGGTTTCTTCGCCAGCCTCGCGCGCAAATTGAGCGGTGGCGAAGAGGGCGCGCAGCGCAAGTACGACAAGCTCTGCCACGAGGCGATGGAGCAGCGCGAGGCCCGCAAGGAGAAGCACGTTTTCTACGCGTACAACATTCTCCGCACGCTGGCGGACAAGGCCTCCGAATTGGGAATCAAGCTCGGCATCGAGAACCGCGAGGCCGTCGAGGAGATTCCCTTCGAGGATGATTTTCGCGGGCTGTTCAAACAATTTCCCCCGCCGACGGTGGGTTACTGGCACGACACCGGCCACGGGCAGATCAAGGAGAACATCGGCTTCATCAATCACGCCAAACACCTCGCGGCGCTGGCCGACCGCCTGCACGGTTTTCACATTCACGACGTGCAATTTCCCGGACGCGACCACTGCCCGCCGGGTACCGGCATGATTGATTTCGCCGCGCTGAAACCCTTCGTGCGGCCCGATCACATCAAGGTTTTCGAGATGAGTCCGCGCGTGCCGACGCCCGATGTGAAATACGGCGTCAATCACATCTTCAAGATTTGGGGTAGGGAGTGAGCCGGGAACGGCCAACGTGGAAACGGGTCTGGCGGCTGGCTGTTTGCGGCCTGCTTTTGCTCTGGGTTTCGCACGGCATTTTCGTCAAGGAGGGCCGCGAATCCCACCGCCTGCAAAAGCTCGACTGGGACTCGCTCGCCACCACCGAGCAATGGCGCGTCGCGTGGACGCGCGGCCCGGCGGAACTCGGGCGCGTGCTCGCGCACACCGAGTCGTGGGCGCTGCTCACGGCGTTCGTGCTGATGGGCGTGACGGTGCTGCTCGGGGTGATCCGCTGGCGCATGGTGCTGCGCGTGCAGGGACTGGAACTGCCGTTTTCGCGCGCGGGTGAAATCTCGCTCGTCGCGCACTTCTTCAACTCCTTCCTGCTCGGCTCCAGCGGCGGCGATTTGATGAAGGCCTACTACGCCGCGCGCGAAACGCATCATCTCAAAACCGAGGCCGTCGTGACGGTGTTCGTCGATCGTCTCATCGGCCTCTTCGCGATGCTGCTCTTCGGCGGCCTGATGATGCTGCCGAATCTGAGCCTGCTCTTCACGCACCGCCGGCTCGCGGCGCTGAGTTGGTTCACGCTGCTGATGCTCGGCGGTTGCACGGGATTGGTGTGGGTGGCGTTCTGGGGCGGGGTTTCGCGCCGCTGGCCGGGCGCGGACGTGTGGCTGAAAAAACTGCCGAAGGCCGAACACCTGCGCCGCTCGCTCGATTCGTGCCGCGCGTTTGGCCGGCATCCGGGGTTTATTCTCCGCGCGCTCTTGCTCTCGATGCTGCTGAACGCCGTGTGCGTGCTGCTCGTGCTCGCGCTCGTGAAGGGACTGCATCTCGAAATCTCCGCGCGGGCGCTGTTCGCCATCGTGCCGATCATCTCGTGCATCTCCGCGCTGCCGCTCGCGCCCAGCGGCCTGGGCGTGCGCGAAAATCTTTTCGTGTGGATGCTCGCCGTTCCCGAAATCAACATTCCCGCCACACAGGCGCTCTCGCTCTCGCTGCTCGCCTTCGCCGTGAGCCTGCTCTGGAGCCTCCTCGGCGGCGCGGTGTACCTCGGCTACAAGGAAACGCACCACCTCCGCGAAGTCGCCGAGGAAGACCCGAACGCGGGGTAAACGGAGTGTCGCCAATTGGCGGTGAACCCGTCCTCGTCTTGTAGGAGTCGAGGTAACGAGGCTCCAACTTTTTTTTCGCGCGGCAATCGTGCGACCCTCCAACGCCACCGCTGGCAGCGCGCACCTTGACAAGGCGGAACAAAAATCCGATTGCTCATGCCCGTCGGTTTGACCCGCTTAAAAGTGAACGACCGTCTCGAATCCGAACCACTCGCCGCGTGCCCGGTTTGCACGCAACCGCCCCGTCTCAGTCGGCGTCTGCCCAAGCAATCTGTGGGCGTCGCGGGCGACTACCTCATTGAGTGCGGCTGCGTCGAACAGGAATCCCTCTTCGTCAATTATTCGCGGACGGAAGCGATCGCGCGGTGGAACAAGGAAATCACCAGCGAAGTGGCGCGTTGACCGCGTCGCGCGCGAACGCCGCAACCGCGAAGAAACCCGGCGAAAACCAAGCTTGAATCAGGAACGCAGGAACGCAGGAATTCCCGCATACTCGTTCCCCTTCCTGTCTTCCTGCTTTCCTGATTCAAAATCGCTTGAATCAGGAACGCAGGAACGCAGGAATTCCTGCGAACACGTTCCCCTTCCTGTCTTCCTGCCTTCCTGATTCAAAATCGCTTGAATCAGGAACGCAGGAACGCAGGAATTCCCGCAAACACGTTCCCCTTCCTGTCCTCCTGCTTTCCTGATTCAAAATCGGTTCCGTCCCGCCCTCAGACTTCCTCCAACCCCTTCTTCGCGTCGCCAAACGTCTTCGGCCGCACGTCCATTTTGTCCATCAGCGACAGGAACAAGCGGCACAACTGGCGTTCGGGCTTGCCGGAGAAATCCAGCGCGCGCCCGCCCTTGAGGCGGTCGCCCGCGCCGCCGAGCACGATGACCGGGAGTTGGTCGTTATCGTGCCGCGCGCCGGCCATCATGCTCGAACAGTGCAGGAGCATCGTGTTGTCCAGCAGCGTGCGCGGGCCTTCCTGAATCGCCTCGAGCTTGCGCGCGATGTAGGCCGTTTGCTCCAGGAAGAACTGATTCACCTTCAGCCAATCCTGGCCGTCCGAGTGCGAGAGCAAATGATGAATCATGTAATCGATGCCGTGCCCCGCCTGCTGCACGCTCGGGAGATTCGGAAACCGCAGCGCGCTGTGATCGTTGTTCAACTTCAGCGTCGTGATGCGCGTCGTGTCGGTCTGAAAACCGAGCACCAGCAAATCGCACATCAGCCTCATGTGCTCCGCGACATCCTGCGGGATGCCGTCGGCGGGGCGCTTCATGTTCGGTTTTTCCAGCGTGGGCCGCCAGCCCTGCACCTCGCCGCGCTGGCCCGCGTTCTCGATGCGCTTCTCCACGTCGCGCACGGAGTCGAGATACTCGTCGAGCTTGCGCTGGTCGCCGCTGCTGATGCCGCGCCGCAAATCCTGCGCGTCGTTCCACACCGCATCGAGCACGCTCTTGTCACCCGGCGTGGCGGAATCCTTGAAGAGCCGGTCAAACGCCAGCGCGGGATAAAGCTCCAGCGGCGTCGGCGTGGTCGGTGAACTCCACGAAATATGCGAGCTGTAGAGCATCGAGTAATTCTTGTGGACCGACGGATTCGAGTGCTCACAGCCGAGCACCAAACTCGGCACCTTCGTCGAGCGCCCGTACGTTTGCGCGAGCAATTGATCGAAGCTCGTGCCCGAGCGAATCTCGCCGCCGGACGCGATCGGCGCGCCCGAAAGCATGTTGCCCGTCTGTGAACTGTGGATGTTTCCCTTGCGCGCCTCCTCGTGATACAGGCCGCGCACGAACAGCAGCTTCTCGCGAAAATCCTGCAACGGCGCGAGCACCCTGCCCAACTCCATCGCCCTGCCCTCGCCCTTGGCCCACCATTCCTTCGAGTGAAAACCGTTGCCCGAAAAAATCACCGCGAGCCGCACGGGCGCCTCGCTGGCGGGCTTCGCGGACTTCGGTTCGTCGCCCCAGACGTTGAGCGATTCCATCCACGGCAGCGCCATCGTGACGCCCACGCCGCGGAGGAAAGTGCGGCGGTTGAAACGGTGTTGTGGGTTCATAGATTTGCGGTGGTTAGTCGCGAGTGACCGGTTGGCGGCGACGGTTGGGGTTGTTTGCTTTTAACATGCTCCGCGCTTTTTCCAACTCCTTCAACAGGAGCCTTTCACCGGGCAGCGCGAGGCGGTACTCACGGGCGAGAACTTTGCTGGGAAGATTGTCCAGCGAGTAGCGGACCAAATTCTGGCCCGCGCTGGAGCAGAGGATGAGACCGACGGGCGGGTTCTCCTCGGGGTGGGTCCAGTGTTCGCGCGCGTAGTTCAGATAGAGATGCATCTGCCCCGCGTCGGCGTGGGTGAATTTACCGAGCTTGAGATCAATGATGACGAGGCAACGCAGCCGGCGATGAAAGAAGAGGAGGTCCACGCGATACCACTCGTCGTCGATGCGTAGGCGCCGCTGACGACCAACGAAGGCAAAGTCGCCGCCGAGTTCCAGGAGGAAAGTTTCCAAATGACGGACCAGCGCATCCTCCAAATCGCTTTCGGAGTATTCATCGCGCAAGCCGAGGAATTCCAAAACGAGGGGATCGCGCACGGCTTCGTCCGCGGTGAGGATGTCGCCGGGACCCGGCTTCGCTCCTTGCTGGAGCATGACCGCTTTGTTTCGGGAGAGCGCGGTGCGCTCGTAGAAGAGGGAATTTATTTGGCGGTCGAGTTGGCGCACGCTCCAACCGCCGCGCAGCGCTTCGGTTTCGTAGAAGTGCCGCGCCTCAGCACTCTTCACCGAAAGCACCCGAACATAAGTGGACCACGGAAGCGGGAAGGCCCCGGCGAGATGGGTCAGGGAAAACTTGGGGGCTGGCACCGCTGCTGGCTTTGCGCGGGCCGATCGGGCTGAGCCCTCAATCACGCGTGCCGAAGATTTGCTCGACACCGTCGAGCAATTGTTCGCGGTGGTTGGCGTCAGGACTTGAGTGCTGCTGAAAAGATCGGTCTCCAGCGCGCTGAGTAATGGCCGCGGAGAAATGCTCGACAGTGTCGAGCAAATCCAATCGGGCGGATGCGCGAGGTAAAATTCCCGGGCACGCTGGAGATTCTGGCGGGAAAATCCCCGCCCATATCGGTCGGTCAAATCCGCGGCCAGCCGTTGGAGCAGTTCCTCGCCATACTCCGCGCGTTTTTTTCCGCCCTGTTCAAACTCCACGACGCGCCGCCCGACCTCCCAATACGTCGCCGTCATGATCGTATTCGTGACGCGGGCGGTGGCGTGGCGCGCGACTTCGAGAAGCTCACCAATGCCATTGACCAACCCGGCGTAACCCGCTTTGGCAGGCGAGCGTTTGATCGGCGACGGCAGTCTTTTCATGGTTTCAAAGTTGCGGCCAATCACTCAGCACTGGCCGTGTCCCTTCCGCGAATCTCGCGGAATTGCCGGCTGCGCACGATCATCTCGACGAGTGTCCCGACGCGGTGTTCGTGTGCGGCGAGCTGTGTTTGCATGTCCTCGAGGAGCGGCTGATCGCTCAGTTGCACACCGCGCCCGAGCGCGTAGCCGAGCAGCTTGCGGCAGAATTGCTTCTCGAACGCCGCGCGCCGTTTCGTGAGCAGAAAATTCCGCAGCCCATCGAGTCCCTCGAACTCCGTGCCGTCCGCGGCCTTCACGCGCGAATCGATCGCCAGCCCGGCGGCGTCCTTCGCGCGCAGGCGGCCGATGGCGTCGTAGCGCTCAAGCGAGAAGCCGAAGGGATC
>JAYVOY010000197.1:0-7786 GCA_043757645.1 Verrucomicrobiota bacterium | reverse complement strand
TCAACGCCCCTGTGCCGTGCCACGCCGCGCCGATTGGGAAATCGGCGACACCGCAGACTGGGAAGTCTGCGCTACCTCACCCACTTTTAATCACACCCATTACGGTGGGTCGCCCGGGTCGCCGCCGAAATCTTGATTGCCGTTGATTTGCCCGCACTGCGAACGCACCGTGCGGATATGCGCTCTCGTTGGTTTGTGATCCCCGCCGCGGCCTTGGGCGTGGTTGCCCTCGCTGGCATCGTGGCGCGCAAAACTCCGCCCGCCGCGCCGCTGCCGCCGCCGGCGCAACGCGAGTCGCCCGCGATTTCGCCACCCGCCCCAACCCGCGCGCCCGCTTTGCCCGCGAGCGTTCCCGCGCCCGCGGGCACGAGCAATTCATCCGCAGCTTTGCCCGCCGTTGCGGGTTTCCTCACCAAAGCCCGTGAAGCCCAAACCGCCCTCGCGCAGGCCGCGGTGCCAGCGCCCGTGCTGTCGTCGTCGAACCTCGCCGCCGCGCTTTCGACGGTCGGGTTGCAAGTGTCGCGCGGCACCGATGGTTCCACGGTGCTCGATCAAGTTTATGTCGTGCGCGGGCAGGGCACGGCGGCGGACCCGTGCTTGATTGGCTGGGATTTGTTGCTTTCGGGCGCGGAGAGGTTCGCGCCCGGCGCGGGCAAATGGGAGGTGCCAGAGCGCGTGCGCTTGCTCGACGGCAAGCAGCTTCAGATCAAAGGTTTTCTCACCAGCCCGGTCCGCGCCACGAAGAGCGACCATTTGCTCCTCACCTGGTCGGCGCTCGATGCGTGTTGTCTCGGCGGGCCGCCGTCACCGTGTCAGGCCGTCGAGGTGAAATTGCAAACGCCGCTCACGCTCGAACGCCACGTGCTCATCGGCGTCACGGTGGAAGGTGCGTTCAAGCTGGAGACGCGGCTGCAAGGCGGCCTCGGCCTGAGTCTCTACCGCCTCGACAATGCGCGCGTCGTCGGCGTGGGGCGGTGAATTCACCGCCAAGTTTTTTCTCCCATGAATGTTTCCTTTGCAGTGCCGTTGAACGCCTCTGTCCGGTTGCTCTTTTTCCTGGTGCTGCTCGCGCCCGCCGCCACCGGCCGCGCCGCGGCCGCGCCCGACATCGAGATACTCCTCCGCGAAACGCAGCCGCTGAAATTCCCGCGCGGCCCGCGTCCGCCGCTGTATCTCTGGACCCCGAATTTCCCCGCGCCCGCGGACGACGCGGAACTCGAGCGCGTGCTGCGGGCGCTCGACGCGCGGGGCATTGCGCTCTTCGCGCGCTGGGGCGGAAATAATTTTGAGAAGGCCAGCGAAGCGCCGCTGCGCCTCGCGCGGCTCCAGAAAAAACTCGGCCTCGAAACCAGCATCGACGCCACCGGCCTCGCGCACGGATTTTTCAACGGCACTCCCGAGACCGGCCACCTCGACCAGGCTGGCAAACGCTTTTTCGACAAATCGTTTTTCTGGTCGCCCGGTTGTCCGTTCGCCGTGCAGTCGCGCTACGACGCGATGCGCGCGCGGTTGGAACCGTATTTGAAAAAGTACGCGGCCGAGCAACTGCGCCTGGATTTCTGGGCCGCCGATTGGGAATTCGACGGCCCGAACGAATGGAACGGCGGCTGGGCCGCGGCCCGGCAGTGCGTGACGTGCCGCGCGAAGATTCCGAATCTCGACACGGATTTCGGCGCGTTCCAAACCGCCGTTCGCAGGGTGCGCGCGGAGATGCAGCGCGAGGTGTTCGTGCGGCCCATCCAAGCCCATTTTCCCCAGGCGCGCATCGGCAACTACGCGATGACGCCGCACGATGGCCGCCGTTATTGGTGGGATTTTTTTGAGAAGCGCACCGAGGGTTTGCCCGCCGAGCGCGAGCACGCGGCGCTGTATCGGCCGTGGGCGCGCGAGTTCGAGGACTGCGGCTACACCGTCGCGATGCCGGTGCTCTACACGTGGTTCAACACGTTCAACGAGTACGCGTTTGAGAACCGCCAGTATCGCTGGTTCTACAATCTGCTGCTCGAAGCCACCTCGACCGGACGCCGCACCGCGGACGCCGCGCCGCGCGTGACGTTCGTCCACTGGACCACGACCAATCCGCCGAAGGAATTGCCGCAGGATTTCGAGGCGATGACCGAGGCGAACTACGAGGAACTCCTCTGGCATTTGCTGCTGCGCGGACACGACACGTTCGCGATGTGGTGTCCCGCGCCCGAGCTGGCGCAAGAGGTCCGCCCGGTGCATCGCGTCTATGCCGCCGCGCTGGAATTTCGGGAGTTCCTCGAGCGCGGCGTGCCCGTGTTGTTCGAGGTGCCGAAGCAACCCGGCGCGATCCTCTCGGCGCTGCAACTCGGCCAACGCCTGCTCGTGCGGCGCACGGATTTCGGAACGCAACCCGAGACGCTCGAAGTGAGACTCCCTAGCGGCGCGACGCTGCGAATTCCGCGGATGAATGGGAAATGCGCCGTGCTGCCGTTGCCCTGATTTGCCAAGCGGTGCCGGTGCGCTTGGGTGCGTGAAATTGGACTTGCGGCAGCACTTTGCTTTTGGGGTGCAGCGACGAGTCACTGCGCTCCACAGCGAGTTGGAATCTCAATCGCTCGCGTGCGAGTGCGATTACGGTTTCGTCTTCTGCTCGCGCTCACGGAAGAATTTGATGATTTCCTCCGTGAGGTCGTGTGGCGGGCCGGCGGCACCGTTGTAGAGGACCGACCTTTCGCTGGAGGTTCTCCCGTTCGCTTCCACCACCAGATCGTAACGACCCTTCGCGTACTCGGAGATGAGCTGTTCGAGAAATTCGCGCCCGTGATATTTGGCAAAGAGTTGGAGCCGCCGATCGACGATGTGCGCGACCGGGGCCTTTGCGGCGGCCACGCGCTCGCGCAGCGCCGCGTAGGCTTTCGCTTCCGCGGAAACTTCGGGAGGCGATGGATTGGTGGGGGGCGCAACCGAGGGTCCCAGCGGAGGATCCACAAAGTCGCTCACATTCGGGAACGGTCGCAAGGGACGAGTCTGCACGAACCGTGTCGGTAACGAGAACTGCCACCTGTCCATGAGTTCCCGGTTCAGGGTTTCATATTCCGCAATCTTGGCGCGGATTTCCGGCGACATACTTTCGGCCTTTTCGAGTGCGGCCGACTGCGTTTGCGCGTGGGTGGCCAAGATCGTTTTGATTTTTTCTCGATCGACAATGGCCCAACGCACGGGCGTGCTGCGCGGCAGTTTGGCCACCTCGGCTTCGAGCGTCTTGAGGCGGGCCAACAGTTCGTCTTGATTGTTTCCCTCGCGGCAGCCGATCGCGAGCAATGACACGAAAAGGAGGAGGTGGATTTTCATAATGGGTTTCGCCTTGGCGATTGAATTGGGGAGTCAGATGAACTGGCGCGATGGTCATTCAGAATCTTTGGAAAATCAAGCTCCGGTCTGGGCTTGAAGCAGCGCGGATTGGTTTGACGGCGGCCGTTCTCAATTCCGCCACGCCGCGCCCAAGGTCGGCGATCCGTGCTCGCGGTGGACGCGCCGCTCAATCACGCGGCTTCTGGGTTGCGGCTCGACACTCCCCACAAGCCACCGCAGCGTGGCCGCATGAATTCCACTGCAATGCTTTCGCGGCCGGCGTTTAAGACAACCGCCCCCAATTCTCTCCAACAATTTTTCCACGCGGGCATTCGCGCGGCGCGGGCGCGATTTGGCTCAATGCTGGCGGGGCTGGCGGCGCTGTTGCTGGTTCCCGCGCCCGGGTCCGCCGCGCAGTTTGTTTTGTTCGATGTGACCTTCACGTTCACCAAGGACGACGCGGATAATTCCAAGCCGAGCAAGTCGCATTACTACGTGTGCGGCGACCAGTTGAATCCCGAGCGTCCGCGCGACTGGACGGCCCCGGTGGATTATCGCAGCGGCACGATCCACCTCCGCACCGAGGTGCTCGAGAAGCCGGCGGGCGGCGAGCCGACGACGTGGAGCATTTGCTACATTCCGAATCGCGGGCAGGGCAACGGCTACGGCTGCACGGGCACGGACGTTTATCGTGAGAAGGGCGTGTACGAAAAGGACGTGCCGATGAAATTGTTCTGGCAAAACGACGCGATCGTCTGGTCGGAGGGCGTGCGGCAAATGGACTTGGTGATGAAGGACAACAGCGGCGGCAGCGGCCACGTCCACAAGCGCGCGGACTCGGAAAAATTCTTCCCCACGAAGCTGCGCTTCACCGTGATTCAGGTCTCGGCGGGGGCGAAGTATGATCCGAGCTTGGTGCCGAATTTGCCGCGGAAAGCGGAGGCGGTTGGCGCCAAGCCATAACGGGCGCCGCCGAAACCCGGCGGTACGGAGTCCCGGCTTCAGCCGGTGGGACGTTCGTTGTGGCGAAGACGCTGGGAACTCGCGCGAGCGCCGCGAAAATGGACGTCCCGCCGCCTGAAGGCGGGACTCCGTACCAAGAACCCCGGACGAGCCGGTGTTCGGCGCTCCGACCGCGTTCGTGGATTCAACGCGCGGCGTTCCTTCTCACGGACTCCTCAATTGAAAAAACTGCTGCGGCAACGCGGCGGGAGTGGTGACGGAGATGGTCCCCGCGTTCGTTGATGGGGGTAGGACAAACGATGTCCAAGGGGTCGCCACCGCGAGGTTCGTGGCGGATTCGAGGTGGAAGCCGGTCGCCGTGGCGGGCCACGAGACGGTGACGTTGCCCGCGTTGCGCGTGATCGTAAGCGTCGGATTGGGCCGCGCGGTCAAACGGATTTCAGTGATTTGGTTGAACCAAGTGGTCCTCGCGGACGGCACCATCTGAATGGTCCAGAAACGCGTGGGATCGCTGGGATCCAGGCTGATCGCGCTGTAATCGCCCCAGCGGCTGGTGCCGTCGGAGCCGGGGCTGGAGTAACTCGCGGTCCCGGCTTTCAGGCGGACTGGAGCGCCAAAACTGGTGTAGCCGTGAACCGTGTCGGCGGCGACGGCGTAGCTGCTGACGAAGGCGCCCGCAGCCGCACCGCAGCCGTTGAACGCGATGACGACGAGGCCGTTGCTGTTGGCGGCGATGCTGGGATAGAAGAACGCGAGGTTGGCATCCGCGATGGTGCCCGATTGCAGCAGCGTGCCGTCGGTGGCGTTGATTTTGTACCAGCGAAGGGCGGGGTGCGTGGACACTTGAACGCCGTGGACGCCGTAAAGCACGTTGCCGACTTGGAAAATTGGGGCGGAAAAACGGTTGTCGCCATCATCGAGGGAGGTGTCCCCCGAAGGCTGCGCCGGATTGAGGGGAACGGTGTAGGTCGGCACCGTGATGGCGGTGGGTGTGGACAAGCTCGCGGCGCCGGGGCCGGCGGCGTTCTGGATGGTGAAGCGGAGGAGCGAGGATTGCGCGACGAGATCCGTCCCGTCATGCGGAACCGTGAGGACGTTGGCGTCCGCCGAGCCGGCGTTGAGATTGACGGCGGGTTGAAAAATGACGCCGTGGGTGGCCTCGGGCAGCGGACTGAAAATCGTGCGATTGGCCGTGGTCGGTGTCGCCAGCAACAGGTCGGCCTTCGGAATTGAAATCAGCACGGAGCCAGCCGTGCCGCCAGCAAGCGCGAAATAGAGACCGCTGAGAAACACGGCGTCGCGATTCACCCCGAGCGTCGGGAAGTCGGCGAAGCTGGCGCGCGCGGGATCGCTCGCGAGGGCCAGGCCTTTCCAGACGCCCGTGGGATCGGAGGTGGCGGAAACCGCGAGGAGGAAGCGGTTGGTGTTGTTCGCGTTGGAATTGTAATCGATCTGCGAGGCAAACCAGCGCCCCACCGTGGGATCGTAAATCAGCCGCGGGTCGGTCGTGCCGTAACCCGTGGGAATCTGCACCCCGGCGGCCACCCAGAAATCGCCGTCGGTTTTCGCGGTCACGAGCGCGCCGGTCGTCTTGCTGTAAATGGCGAAACGCCCGTTGATGAACTCGACGAAATGCTGCGGGCCGACCGTGCCATTGGCATCGGCCGGGTTGGCGAACACATCCGTGCCGAGCACGCTCCCGGGGAAGTTCACGCCGATGGCGAGGTCCACGACCGCGAACAATTTGGGAACCGCGCAGGCGGCAAAAAAAATCAGGAACCACGCGGCCCGGCGCGCGCGCGCCGGACGGTTTGTTTCGACGAAGCCGGGTTGCACGGCGGAATTCACAGTGTGGGTAATCATCGCGATCAAATTTGTTTCGGAAAGATTGGGGCCGGTCTCCCCGGTGGCAACGGATATTTCAGCGCTTTCCTTTTGCCCCCGAATTCCAAAATGGAACCACGCGAACGACTGACAACACATGGCGGGGTGATCGTGGATGAGGCGCATTCGGGCTGGCGGACGGGTCTGGAGGCGACGAGCCGAAAAATTCCCGGCGGGAATGTGCCGCGGGTGGCGCGGGCGAATTTGGGTGGGGCGTGAGGCTGGGACGAAGCGCGCGCCGCGGCCTGGGTGAATTTGGCGCTCGAACTCGCCCGGCGAACGCGCCATTTTTTCGCCATGCCGTCCATCGAACGAACCATTCAGGTCTCCTGGCGCCACCAGGTGTTCTTCACGCATCATGTCTTCGATGCGGCCAATCCCGTGCTCTTGGATGTCCTGACGAAGGACGGCGGCCGCTCGCGGCACAAGGCGCTCATCATCCTCGACGAGGCGCTCGCGCAGGCGCAGCCGGGGCTGGTCGCGAAGATCGAAAATTACTTCGCGACCTTTGCCACGCGCCTCCAACTCGTCTGCCCGCCGCTCATCATCGAGGGCGGCGAGCGCACGAAGAACTCGTACTTCCACGTCTCGGAAATCCAAAGCCAGGTCGATCGCTACCACATCGACCGCCATTCCTACGTCATCGCGGTCGGCGGCGGGGCGCTGCTCGACATGGTGGGACTGGCGGCGGCAACGGCGCATCGCGGCGTGCGGCATGTGCGCATTCCCACGACCACGCTCGCGCAGGATGACTCGGGCGTGGGCGTGAAGAACGGCATCAATGCCTTCGGCAAAAAGAATTTCATCGGCTCCTTTTGTCCGCCGTTCGCGGTCATCAACGACTTTCAGTTTCTCACCTCGCTCGCGCCGCGCGACAAACGCGGCGGCTACGTCGAGGCCGTGAAGGTCGCGTGCATTCGCGACGCGGAGTTTTTCGCCACGCTCGAACGCGACGCCCTCGCGCTCCGCGATTTCGAGCCGGCCGCGATGCAGCGCCTCATTCATCGCTGCGCCGAGTTGCACCTGAACCACATCGCCACGTCCGGCGATGCGTTCGAGTACGGTTCCGCGCGTCCGCTCGATTTCGGCCACTGGTCCGCGCACAAGCTCGAGCAACTTTCCGAATACAAACTGCGCCACGGCGAGGCCGTCGCCGTCGGCCTCGCGCTCGACTCGATCTACGCGCGCAACCTCGGCTACCTCGCCGCCGCCGCGACCGAGCGCATCGTGAGCCTCCTCGAAACCCTCGGCTTCGAACTCTTCGCCAACGAGCTGCTCTACACCGATTCCGACGGCCGCCTCGTGGTGCTGAACGGCCTCGAGGAATTCCGCGAACACCTCGGCGGCGAACTCACGATCACGCTCTTGCGGGCGATCGGCCACGGCTTCGAGGTCCACGAAATGAGCCTCCCCCACGTCCTCTCCGCCATCGAGGAACTGCGCGACCGCCACGAGCGCCGCGAGCGCAAAATCATCGCCGCCGCGCGATAGTGTCGCCCACAAGGTTAGCCGGATCCATGCCGTAGGAGCGCCGCCGTCTCGGCGGCTCACACCGTCCCAACGGGGCTAATGCCAGCCTTGGCCGTGGCGTGAAAATCTCACTGCAAGGTGACTCCAAGGT
>JAYVOY010000196.1:0-7802 GCA_043757645.1 Verrucomicrobiota bacterium | reverse complement strand
CCGACAAGGCCGGACACAACCGCACGCGGAATTCGCGCCAGTGGCGCGCCTGGTTCAACGCGTCGCTAAACCGCCGGACCGTGTGCCCGCAAAAATCGATGCGCGGCATTCCCGCCAGCAACTGGCTTTTCCAAAACACCAGCGGCGTGTGCAGATGCCCGATGATGGTTTGCTCGATTTGTCCCAGCTTCGCCCGCACGACCGGGTCGCGCCCGAGAAACGGCAGCGCCGAGGGATCGTGGCAAAACAGCAACACGCGCCGCGACGATTCGAGCCGCGAAAAAATCTCCCGCACCGCGCGCCAATGTTGTGCGCGCAACTCCTCCCATTCCGCGCGGTCCTCCGCGAGCAGATCGCCCGCGAACACGTCCAGCGCGAGCAGTGACGACGTGACGCCGATTAATACGTACGCGCCCAATTCCATTCGCCACACCGGTTCCAGATGCAAGTCCGCCACCGCGCGCGTCCAACTCTCGCGCCGCATCCCGCCGAGGCCGCCGCCGAAACTGCGCTTGCCCAATTCGTGATCGCCGATCACCGCGCGCAGACGGGTCCCGTAACGCGCGCGCAGTTTTCCGAGACACTCCGCGGCGCTCGCCCGCGCCGCCGGATCGCTCACGCCGACAAACGCGGAATCGCACGAGTAATCGCCATTCGCGATCACCACGTCCGGCTCGCCGCCGCGCGTGAAAAACTCCTCCAACCAGTGATTGTGCGCGAAGGGATCGCGCTGCCAGATGAAATGATGAAACGCCCGCAGCAGCAGGCGCGACGCGGGATTCTCCACGCCCGCCAGGCGAAATCCCCGACGCGCCTTCTCGGCCTCACTTGCGTAGTGAATGTCACTGACAATCAGCAATCGATGGGTCGCCATAATGCAACGCGCCGCGGCGGTGGACCGCAGCGGGGCCGAGCTAAACATCTCCGGCGGCACTCGTTCAACCGCCATCGCCACCAAGGCACGCCGCGTGTCCGCAGGGTTGGAAACAAATTTTCGCGAGGGTGCGAAACCGCTGCCGCCCGGGCGCGGAGTCCCGGCTTCAGCCGGTGGGACGCCCGCCGTGGCGGAGGCGTGGGGAACTAAGCCGTAACGATGCAGTCGAAGTGGCGCGGTTCCTCAACGCAGAGTCGCAGAGAGCGCCAAGGAACGCAGAGATTGGCTTCCCAGCGGGTTCACCAGTGGGGGGTTCTTCCCGCGGCATCTCCGCGCCTCTCTGCGTCCTCTGCGACTCCGCGTTTGAATCCAGCTCCCGAGTCGCTACGGCATCGCTACGGCCAAGCGTGCGGCGAGTGCGACCGCCCGGCCGCCTGAAGGCGGGACTCCGCACCCGGCGCGCCCGCTGCCAATCCGATTGAACTGCGCGCGGAAATTTGTTACACGACTTGGCGTGTCGCTAATCGAACGCTGGCTCCCCGTCGTCGCTGTGCTCGCCATTTATGCTGTGCGGATGGCCGAGTTGAGGGCCCGTCGCGACACGATTCCCGGCCCGGTGCGCGAGCGCTGGACGCTGCGGCTCTTCATGCTGGCGGGGACGCTGATGATTGTGGGTGGCAGCGGGGAATATTTTTTCCGCGCGGGAAGTTTGGAGTGGCTTGGCCTCGTGGTTGGCGGCGCGTGCGGGGTCGCGTCGTTTGCGATTCGCCGGAGCGCGATTCGCGCGCTGGGGCGGTTCTGGAGCCTGCATGTGGAGATTCGCGAGACGCATCAGATCGTGCGCGAGGGGCCGTTCCGCTGGGTGCGGCATCCGACTTATTTCTCGATGATTCTCGAGTTGTTGTCCGCCGGCTTGATTCTGCACGCGTGGGCGACGCTCGGTTTGGTGAGTTTGATTTTCATTCCCGCGTTGTGCTGGCGGGTGCGGCTCGAGGAGGCGGCGTTGGTGGAAAAATTCGGCGCGATTTATCAAGCCTACCAGGCTTCGACGCCCGCGGTATTGCCGTACAAGTTTCCGAAAGCATCATGAGCTTTGACCCTGAACAACGGCGGGTGGTGATCACCGGATTGGGCGTGGTGTCTGCGGCGGGCAATGACGTCGCGACATTTTGGGAGAACATCCGCGAGGGGCGCAGTGGCGCGCGACCGGTGACGCGTTTTGAAACCGTGGGAATGCCGACGACGATCGCCGGGGAGGTGGTGGAGTTTGATTTCAGCAAATATGGCGACCCGAAAAAGGCGCGGCGCTTCGAGCGTTCGATCCAGTACGGCATCGCGGCCGCGCGGCAGGCGGCGACCGCGGCGGGGCTGGACCTGAGCCAGCTCGATCCCGACCGGATGGGCGTGATTGAGGCGAGTTCCGTGGGCGGGATGGAAAGTTCGTTCAAGGGCCAGACGGCGTTTGAGGAAAAAGGGTACCGGGGCATGAGTCCGTTCACGTTGATCAATGCCTACTGCGGCGGGGGCAGTGGCGAGATCGCGCTGGAACTGGGTTGCCGCGGGCTGGCGGTGACGTACAGCTCGGGCAGCGCGTCGGGCAACGACGTGATCGGCTACGCGCTGAACATGATCCGGCACGACGAGGTGGACGTGATGGTCGCCGGCGGTTCGGAGGCGCCGCTGCTGGCACCGCTGTTTGGCGCGTTTTGCCAGATGAAGGTGATGACGCGACACAACGATGAGCCGCAGGGCGCGATGCGGCCGTTCGACCGTGCGCGCGATGGATTTTTACTGGGGGAAGGCGCGGCGTTTCTGGTGCTCGAGGAACTTTCCCACGCGCTGGACCGCGGCGCGCCGATTTACGCGGAGGTGCTCGGGCACGGGCGGAGTTGCGAGGCGCACCACTCCGTCGCGCCGCATCCGGACGGCGTGGGCATGTATCGCGCGATGGAAAAGGCCCTGCGGCAGGCGCGGCTGCATCCGGCGGAGATTTCGTACATCAACGCGCACGGCACGGCGACCGACACGAATGATCAGGTGGAATCGCTGGCGATCAAACGCTTGTTCGGTCCGCACGCGCGGCAGGTCGCGATCAGTTCCACGAAGCCGATCACCGGGCACTTGCTGGCGGCGGCGGGAGCGATCGAGACGGTGGTGTGCGCGTTGACGATCAAACATCAGGTCATCCCGCCGACGATCAATCTGCTGGCGGCGGCGGAGGGGTGTGACTTGGATTACGTCCCGCAGCGGGCGCGGGCGTATCCCGCGCGGGTGGCGATGAATTTGAACGTCGGTTTCGGCGGGAAGAATTCCTGCCTGATTCTGCGCGAGTATCAGGCGTTCTGATGCGCTTCTCGGAACTCATCCCGCTGGTCGCGGCCGGCGTGAATTTCACGCTGGCCCTGTTCGTGTTCAGCCGCGACACGCGGCTGGCGCTGCACCGCGTGTACCTGCTGTGGGGGCTGTCGATCACGGCGTGGAATCTCGGGACGTGCTTCATGTTTCGCGTCAGCGATCCGGCGGCGGCGTTGTTCTGGGCGAAGTTTCTGCAATTCGGCGTCATTTTTCTGCCGGTCAGTTTGCTGCACATCAGCCTGCTGACGGCGCGCGTGCCCCCGCCGCGCTGGCTGCCCGCGCTGTATTTTTTCCACGGGCTGCTCGCCGTGGCGGATGTGGCGGGGGTTTTCGTGAGCGCGGTGCGGTGGACTGGCTACGCCTACTACTCGAAGGGCGGGCCTTTGCTCTGGCTGTTCACCGCGGTGTACGCCGCGGAAACGATCGGCTCGATGGTCATGCTGCTCGGGCGGCTCGCGAGCCTTTCGCCGTTGAATCAGGCGCGGGTCAAGTCGTTGATCTGGGCGCAGGGCATCTTGATTTTTTTCGGCAACAACGACCTGCTGCCCATCCTCGGCATTTACAAATATCCGTTCACCGACTGGCAGATTTATCCGCTGGGCAGCCTCGCCGCGATTTTCTACGGGCTGATCGTGGCCTACAGCGCGTTGCTGAACCAGTTGCTGGACATCCAATTTTCGCTGGGGCGGCTGGCCGGTCGCACACTGCGGATGGCGATGTTGATGATCATCGCCGGCACGCTCTTGTTTCTGGCCCGCACGTTTTTCCCCGATGAGATCAGCCTGTTGGCGGTGGCCGTCGCGATGTTCGTGTTCCTCGTGAGTGTCGCGGTGGCGGTGCGGGTTTTCCCGCTGCTGCTGGGGACCGGTTCGGACACGCTCGAGCGCCGGATGCTCGGCGGGCGCTTCGAGTACCACGACAAACTGCAAACCTTCATCCAATCCGTGCCGTGGTATGCGGACCACAAACAATTGCTCGAGGATTTGGATGATCTGTTCACCCACACGGTCCGCGCGCAGACGTACCAGATCATCCTGCTGGACGAGGCCACGCGCGCGGCCGCGCCGTTTGTCTCGCGGCCGGAGCTGAACGCCACGCAACTCGCCGCGTTGCCGCGCGATCTCGCCATCTTCGAGTTGTTGCGCAACCGCCGGATGGATCACTTCGCCGTGAACGAAACCTACGCGCCCCAAAGCGAGGCGGAACTCGACCGCCAGGCGCGCCGGGAACTGCACCAGTTCGCCGCCGAGTTTTGTTTTCCGATGGAATTCAACCACGAGCCGTTCGGCATTTTGCTGCTGGGAAAGAAGGCGGAGGACGAATCGTACACGCCGCTGGATTTGCATCTCCTGACGCTCCTCACCCGCAGCCTCGGCCTCATCATCAACCAAATCCGGCTCAAAAACAAAGTGCTCGTGGCCGAGGAAATCGAACTGCTCGGGCGCATGTCGCGCGGGATGGCGCATGACTTGAACAATTTGCTGACCCCCGTTTCGACGCTGCTGCAATTGGGCCGCGAGGGCTTGCAGGATCCCGAGACCGTGGAGCAGCTCCTGCCCGTTGCGTTGCGAAACCTGGGCGCGATGCAGGCCTACATCAAGGAGGCGCTCTTCTTCTCGCAGAACGCGACGCCGGAGTTCCGCCTCGGCCGCCTGGACCTCGCGCTGCCGAAGGCCATCGAATACGCCGACTCCCGCCTGCGCCGCAAAAACGTCACCGTCTCCGTGGATGCGCCGCCGGACGTCGTGATCGAAATGGACGAGGTTTTGATCCTCCGCCTCGTCGGCAATTTGATCGCCAATGCGAGCGACGCGTCGCCGCCGAACAGCCGCGTGGCGGTGTTGCTCACGCGCCTGAGCAAGCACGAAAGCGGCCTCGAATGGCTGCGCCTGCGCGTGGTGGACAACGGCTCGGGCATCAGCAAAAGAAATCTCACCCGCGTGCTCAACCCCTACTTCACCACCAAGGATCACGGCGATCAGGACCGCGGCTTCGGCCTCGGCCTGGCGATCTGCCGGCAGATCGTCCATCTCCACGGGGGCAACATCACTATTGCCAGCGAGGAAAAAGTCGGTACCACTGTGCAGGTCGATTTGCCCAGTCGCCAGATCCGGCAGGATCTTTCGGCGTTAGCCAGTACGGTATGAAGAATTTGTTGATTCTCTCAAAACTCCCTGGTCCCGCTGCGGCCGTGCGCGCGGTGGTTGACCCCGGCGAATACCGCGTCATCGCGAAAACAGAATTGTGGGAGGTTGAGGATCTGCTGCGGCAGGGCACCATTGACGCCTGCATCCTCGATTTCGAACTCACGGACATCCAGCCCATCCGCACCCTGGAGCAAATCCGCGCGCTGGCCGCCGAACTCCCAATCCTCGTTTACAGTTCCAACGCCAAATGGGAGTGGGAAGAGGAAGCCTACCTGCTGGGAGTCACCCATGTTCTGTCCAAGCCCATCCGCGGGAAAATCCTGAACCACCTGCTGGCGCGCCTCTGGCCCACCGCCGGCCAGCCCGCGCCGCCCGCGGCCACGCCCCCGCGCGCCGTCGAGGAATTCCGCCCGCACCATGCCGCGGTGTCACCGGCCAGAACGCTCGAGGTGCTCCGAAATTTCTCGAGCATTCTCACGCACAGCCTGTGCTCGGAATCGCTGCTCAAGGAATTTCTCATGCTGCTGCGCGGCATTCTCGGCGTGAATCGCGCCGGCATCTTTCTACGCCGCCCGCCCTCGACCATGCCCACCGCGGGCGCGACGACCGATGACCGCCAACTCCGCGCGGCCTGTGCCATCGGCCTTTCGCCGAGCCTGATGGATTATTTCGAGTTGTCCCTCAAGGCCGGCATCGGCGGCTACCTCTACCGGCACGGCCGCATCCTCAAAAACAGCAGCGACGAGGCGCGGGTGGATCGCGAAATCCTCAAAGAGTTCGAACTGCTGGGCACCCAAGTCGCGTTCCCGATTCTCGACCGCGAATCCATGGTCGGCGTCGCGCTTTTCGATGGCCGCATCACCGGCGAACCCTTCACCAACGAGGAACTCGGGCTGGTGTTTCACCTCCTCGAGGAACTCGGACTGGCGATTCGCAACAGTTGGTTGCACGACCAACTCGCGGGCAATCTCCAAATGATGTCCGACGTGATGGCGCAGCTTTCCTGCGGCTGCGTCGTCGTCAGCCGCGACCTGGCCATCCTGCAAAGCAATCCCGCCGCGCGGCAGTTTTTCCCCGCCGCCGACGGCCGCGCGCGCCCACTGGAATTCAGCGATCTGCCATCGGTCGTGGGCAGCCGCGTGTTTGAGACCTTCAACACGGGAAACAATTTGCCCGCGTTCCGTTTTCGCCACCCGGAAAATCCCGCGGTGGTTTTCCAAATCGGCATCTCGCTCTTTCATCGCCAGAAATCCGCCACGCCCAACGCCGCGTTGCTGCTCATCGAGGACTTCACGCAGGTCGAGCGCTCGCAAGTTCTGGAGATCGAGGCCTCCAATCTGCGCCTCGTCAAACGCATGGCCGAAAGTCTCGCCCACGAGATCGGCAACGCCGTCGTGCCCATCTCGACCTACCAGCAACTCCTCGCCGAACGCGCCCACGACCCCGAGTTCATCACCTCGTTCAGCAACGCGATGGGCGACGGCGTCAAGCGCGTCGCCCGCCTCGCGCGCCAAATGCTCTTCCTCGCCAGCGACGCGCTGGATCGCCGCGATGACATCCCGTTGCAGGCGCTCATCACCGAGGCGTTTCAAGACGCGCAGGGCCACCTGTCGGACACGGTCGCCAAACTCACCTACCAGACTGACCGCAAAAATCTCACCATCCTCGGCAATCATCTCGGCCTCAAACACGCCCTCTCCGAAGTCATTCTCAACGCCTGTCAGGCGCGTCCCGAAGCGCCGGAAATCCGCATCCAGCAGCGCACCGAAGTGGACGGCGAAGGCAGCCCCTGGGTCCGCCTCGAACTCACCGATGCCGGCGGCGGCATCTCGCCGGAAGTCGCGCGCAAGGCCGCCGATCCCTTCTATTCCCAACGCAATGTCGGCGTCGGCCTCGGGCTGACCGTCACGCGGAAAATCATCGAATCCCATTCCGGCACCCTCGAAATCTGCGCCTCGCGCGAGGGTGCCCCCGGCACCATCCGCATTTCCCTGCCGCTCAAATCCGAACCCGCCGGAGCGGCCGAACCCGCGGGCAAAATGTCCGGGAAACACGCGGCCGCCTGAAAGAAATCCCGCCGCGGCACGGTTTCATCCTTGCTGTCGGACAGCTCCGTGCGGTAAGCACTGCCCGCTCCTGATTGTGTATTCGTCATGGCAGCGCTGATTTTAATTAGCGAATCTATGAGACCAAATATTCCGTTGACGGTTCTGGCCGGGGCCTTTCTTCCCCTGCCCGCGATGGCCCTCGGGCTGCGCATCGCCGATCAAGACGCCCAAGCCACCGCCCGGGGCAACGCCTTCGCGGCGACCGCCGACAACCCCTCGGCGATCTACTACAACCCCGCCGGCATCAGCCAACTCGAAGGCTCGCAGGCCAGCGCGAATTTTTACGCCATCGGCTTGTCGTCCACCTACACCAGCCCC
>JAYVOY010000195.1:0-7826 GCA_043757645.1 Verrucomicrobiota bacterium | reverse complement strand
CCGTCCCGCAAATCGCGCTCGTCGCCATCGGCGGTTACGGCCGCGGCGAGCTGAATCCACACAGCGACATCGACATCATGTTGCTGCACGCGGGCGATTTGGTTTCCGGCGGCAAGGCGCAGCCGTATCTCGCGGCGCTGGTCGAGGGGTTGCTCTATTTGCTCTGGGACATCGGGCTGAAAGTCGGCCACGCGGTGCGCGGCGTGGAGGATTGCGCCGCGGTGGCGAACACCGACATGCAGTCGAAAACCTCGCTCATCGAGGCGCGGTTGATTTGCGGTCCCGCGGATTTGCTCGAGCGGATGCAGCGCGTGCTGCTCGCCAAAAGCATCCTCGGCCACGAGGACGAATACATCGACGCGCGCATCACGGATCAAACAACGCGCCGCACCAAATACGGCGACTCGGCGTGCATGCAGGAGCCGAATCTGAAGAACGGCTGCGGCGGTTTGCGCGATTACCAAAACCTCTTGTGGATGACGTACGTCCGCTACCGCACGCGCTCGCTCCAAGAACTCCAGCAGCGCGAAATGATCAATGAATCCGAGCAGCGTCAGCTCGAGGCGGCCTACGATTTTCTCCTGCGCACGCGCAACGAACTGCACTACCTGCTGGGCCGGCCCGCGGACGTGTTGACGAAGGACGTGCAGCCCGCGGTGGCCCACGCGCTCGGCCACACGAGCCGCTCCACGAGCGGGCGGATCGAGAGTTTCATGGGCGATTTTTACCGCCACTCGCGCAACATTCATCTCATCACGCGCGAGGTGGAGCAGCGCCTGGCGTTGCTGCCGCGGCCGGGGCGCTTCCCGTATTTGGCGAGCCTGTTGCGCGAGCGGAAACGCCGCTCCGCCGAGCAGATTCTGGATGGCTTCAAAATCACGCAGGGCGAAATTCACGCTGGCGCGACGCGCGTGTTTCGCGATCAACCGCGGCGGTTAATGCGGCTCTTTCTCCACATTCAACAGCGCGGGCTGAAGCTGCATCCCGACCTCGCGCAACTGGTCCGCCGCAACCTCGTCCTCGTGGACAAGGAATTCCGTTCGGACCCGCACGTCGCGACGACGTTTCTCGAAATCATCAGCCAGCGCGGCAACGTGGGCGGCGCGCTGCGGCTGATGCACGACCTGGGTTTTCTCGGGAAATATCTGCCCGAGTTCGGCCGGCTCACGTGCCTCGTGCAGTTCGAGTTTTACCACCAATACACCGTCGATGAGCACACGCTGGTGTGCCTCGACAAGCTCGACAAATTCTGGACCGCCGGCACGCCGCAGCACGAGGCGTATCGGGGGATTTTTCAGGAAATCGAGCGGCCGCATTTGCTCTATCTCGCGCTGTTACTGCACGACATCGGCAAAGCCAATCACGGCAAACAACACGCCACCGTGGGCGTGGAAATGGCGGCACGCGTGGCCCGTCGGCTCGGATTGCCGACGAACGCCACGGACACGCTCAAGCTCATCATCGAGCATCACGTGTTGATGGCCGTGCTGTCGCAGCGGCGCGACCTCGAGGATCCGGCGGTGATCCGGCAGTTCGCCGGGCAGATTGGCAGCGTCGAGAATCTCGCGATCCTCGCGCTGCACACCGTGGCCGACTCGCTGGGCACGAGCGACAAACTCTGGAACAGCTTCAAGGATTCGCTGCTGCTCACGCTGTATCACAAGACACGGCGCGCGTTGACGGGCGGCCCCGAGCAGGATCGCAGCGTGGACAAGCAGCGCGAGACACTGCTGGCCGAGGTGCGGCGGATGATGCCGGGAAGTTTCGGCGAGGACGAATTGCAGGCGCATTTCGCGAACCTGCCGGCGCGCTATTTTCAGGTGCATTCGGGGCGGCAGATTTTCACCGACCTCACGTTGTCGCACCGCTTCATGCGCCAGCAAATCAGCCTGAGCGAAAATCCCCTCGCGCCCACGGTGCTCTGGCACAACGAGCCGGACCGCGGCTACACGCTGGCCACGATCTGCACGTGGGACCGCGGCGGGTTGTTCAGCAAGCTCGCGGGTTCGTTCACCGCGGCGGGCTTGAACATTCTTTCCGCGCAGGTTTTCACGCGCAATGACGGCATCATTCTCGACACGTTCTTCGTCACCGACGCGCGCACGGGCGGATTGGCGAACAAGGCGGAGCGCGAGAAATTCGACGCCACACTCGAGCGGGCGCTGACGGAGGGCGTGGATTTCACGAAGCTCGTCGCGCCGCAGCTCGCGATGAGTCCGTTGTTCCAGGCGCTGGAGGGCGAGAAAATTCCCACGGTCATCAGCGTGGACAACCGGGAGTCCGCGGACTACACGGTGATCGATCTCCAGACCGAGGATCGCCCCGGCGTGCTCTACGCGGTTTCGCGCACGCTGGCGGACCTGCGGCTCAACATCGCGCTCGCGAAAATCTGCACGGAAAAAGGCGCGGTGATGGACACGTTTTACGTGACCGAACTCGAGGGCGGCAAAGTGGAAACGCCCGCGCGGCTCAAGAGCGTCGAGGAAAAACTGCGCGCGGCGCTGAAGGGGCTGGCGTAGGGCGGCGGCGAGAACGGGCGCGGAATTTTGGCAAGCGAATGGGGGCAAACGAATGGGGGGAAGTGGATTTTGTTGGGATGTTTTTGCAACGTTCTTACCCCTCACTCTGGCTTTCCATAAACCGGAGCGCCGAGCACCGGCTCGGCGCGAACCTCGCCTCATCGTCCACGCCGAGCCGGTGCCCGGCGCTCCGCCCGCGGTTCCGAGGTCAACCGCGCGCAAGGAGTTCGACGAAATCTCTCGCAGTTTGAGGGGCGAGGGAGGAACTCGGGGAGAACATCAGCCCCGTTGGGGCGCCGGGCAAGTCATCAACATCGCAAGAAAGCGAGAGGCGCCCGTTCCCTGATTCGTTTGCCCCCCTCATTCGCTTGCCAAAATTCCCTTTCCAAAAATTCCTTTGCCAATTCCGAACATGAATGGAACTGCGGGTGACAGCGCCGATCGATTTCCAATTTCCCGTCGCGGCAAGAAAAAGTCCGCCGCCCCTCACGCGATATTTGCGATGGAGGGGAAATCCGGCAGCGGTTGGTGCGCCTCGAGGATCGCGACGGCAGCGGCGTATTGCGCGGTGTGCGTGAGGCTCAACAGGAGGCGGCCCGCGCCGCGCGCGAGGAGGAGCTTCTGCCCGCCGTCGTGCAAAATCACGTGCGGTTCGCCGGACGGACGACGGGCGATTTCCATGTCGTGCCAGCTCAATTCGCTGCCGATGCCGGTGCCAAAGGCCTTCGAGATCGCCTCCTTCGCGGCGAAGCGCGCGGCGATGTGCGGCGCGGGATTTCTGTGCGAGAGGCAGTAGAAAATCTCCTCGGGCCGCAGGATGCGGGTGAGAAAGCGCTCGCCGAATTTCTCGTGCGACGACTGCACGCGCGCCACTTCAACGATGTCAATGCCGGTGCCGAGAATCATGATGGAACGGGGGAGTTCAATTCGCGCTAACCGCGGTAGCCCGCCAACGCCGCGAGCATTTCGGTGACGGCTTGCGTGAGGCCGACGGTGAGCGCGCGGCTGACGAGGCTGTGGCCGATGTTCAGTTCCACGAGGTGCGGCACGCGGTGGAGGGTCGCGAGATTCTCGTAGTTCAAGCCGTGGCCCGCATTCACGCGCAGGCCCAATTCCTGGGCTTGTCGGGCGGCGGCGATGAGGCGGTTCACTTCGTTTTCCCGCGCGGCGGGAGCGTGGAAATGTGCGGCGAAGGAGCCGGTGTGCAGCTCGATGAACTGCGCGCCGACCCGCGCCGAGGCCGCGACCTGCGCGGGGTCCGGCGCGATGAAGAGGCTCACCTCGATGCCCGCGTCGTTCAGGCGCTGGCGCGTCTCACGCAACGCGGCGAGCTGCCCCGCGACCTCGAGGCCGCCCTCGGTCGTGACTTCCTGGCGTCGCTCGGGCACGAGGCAAACGATCTCGGGTTTCAGGCGCAGCGCGAGGCCGACGATCTCGGGCGTGTTGGCCAGCTCGAGGTTCAGGCGCGTGCGAATCTCTGCGCGCAGGCGGAAAATGTCGCGGTCCTGGATGTGCCGGCGATCCTCGCGCAGATGCGCGGTGATGCCGTGCGCGCCCGCGGCCTCGCACTGCAACGCGGCCGCGACGGGATCAGGCTCGCCCGCGTTCTGCCCGCGGTAGCGCGCCTCGCGGACGGTCGCGACGTGATCGATGTTGACGCCGAGTTTCAGCATGAGGTTTTTCGCCGTGAAATTTTTCAGCGCGGCGCCGGTGGTGCGGTCGGCGGCGCGGCGGGCGCTTTGGGTGCGGCCACGGGCATTCGGGATTTCACCGGCAAACCGGGCAGCGCGGGCACGATGGGCGCGGAGGCTGCCGCGGATTTTCCGAGCGAGGGGAAGTCGGCGTTGCCGAACCAGCGCGCGAGTTGCACGAGTTCCCAGCCGGTGAAACCGACGTGCGATTTGCGAATCAGTTGCAACTCGTGCGGTCCCGCGATCGTGGCCTCGGTGATCGTGTTGCCAAGGAGCGGCGTGATCGCGTCGAGCCACGCGGACATCGCGTTGGTGCCGCCGGGCGGCGTGGGCGGCGCGGTCAGCGGGCCGAGCAGCGCGAGCAGCGAATCCATCTGCCGCCACTGTGCGAGGCGGCCCTCGGTGATCTCCCAATCGTAGTAAACGAGGTTCGTGCGCGCGGTCACGAGCGCGAGCAACTCGGGCGGCGGCGGGTTCGTGTTCGGCACGCTCGGGATGAGGCCGGCCATCGTACCGCCGAGGAGGAAGTTGTCGCCCGGCTCACTGGCGGGCCGCAGAAACGGCGCGAAAATCGGGAGGCCGAGCCACACGGTTTCGAGGCCGTTGGTCGTGGTGCGCACGGTGCCCGCGACTTTGCCGCTGACGTTGGTGTTCAGCACGGATTGGAGGCGCGGCGCGAATTTGCGGAAGGTGTTGGTCGCGTCGGGCACGGGCAGCGCGAGGAAAGTTTTGAAGGGAATGTCGTTCTGCGCCCACACGAAGAATTGCCGCAGCGGAAAGGGCGCATCCAGTTGCTGGATCACCGGATGCCGACGCAGCCACGGTTCGATGCTTTGCACGGCGGTGAAACTGAGCAGCGGATCCTGCAAACTGTTCGTCGGGATTTGCCACGGTTGCGATTGCCACGTGAGCGTGTCGGGAAAGCGCAAGCGCGCTTCGGTGCGGAGGCTGTCGCCTTTGCCGGTGACGGTCAGCGCGACCTTGGGGAAATCGAGGTAGTCAACTTGCGGCCACCATTTCTTCAGCGTCGGCAGGTCCGCGTCGAGCGCGAGGAGGTACTCACGCGCGGCGGGCAGCGGGCGTCCGGTCGCCTTGAGTTGCGCCATCACGGCGAGCCACGGGCGTCCGTCGCGCTGGAAATTGAACACCGACCACGAGCCGACCCTCATGTGGGTGTAGAGGCCCGAGCGGTCTTTGCGGCCGGCCTGCCAGCCGGTGAAGGAGTTTTGGTAAACCAATTTCGCGGGCGCGTCGGTGCCGGCGGCGGTGAGCAATTGTTTGTATTTCGCCTCCCACTCCGCGGCGGCGGCGTCCGGCAGATTCACCGCGACGAGCCATTCCTTGAGCATTTCGCCGGCGACGCGGACTTCGATGAGCGACTCGGTTTGCAGCAAATCGGGGAGCAGCGATTGCATCGCGAGGGTCGTCGCGGGCGTGCCCGGCGTTTCGAGCATGAGCAGTTCGGCGAGCGGGCCGGCGCTGCGCGCGAGGATTTCCCGCTGCAATTTCGCGGTGGCGGGCAGCGCGAGAATCTGGCGCAGCTTCGCGGCGTTCGTCGCGGCGTTGAGCTGCGGCAGCCCGACGAAATGCCAGCGGAAGGCCGGTTCGGGAATCGGCTGCGCGCGCGTGCCCGGCGCGGTGCCGCCGCAACCGCACACGATCACCAACGCGAGCCAGAGAAATGAGGAAGCCGACCGGTGCATAGAGGGCGTGTGATTGCCAAAGAAGCGGGGCTTTGGCAAACGCATTCCCGGAATTTCGCGGGGGCGCGCGGGAATTTTACGGGGAGTTTGGCGAGGGAATTTGGGGCAGGGGAATTTTTTCTGAGGGAGGCGCTTCCGTTGCCGGCATTCCGTTCAGTCACTCGTTTTGGCCTTCATTCCTTTGCCGCAAATTCTCTTGCCGACCGGGTTGCTTGTGCCCATGCGCGCACTGCCCCCGTCGCGCCGGCGTCCCGGCGGCTCCCGGCGTCCGCACCGCGCCGCCCCGCACTTGGGTCGGCGTGCGGCGCTGGCCGATTGCGGGTGCCGGAAGCCGCAAGTTGGGCCGCCCCTGCGGACCACTCGCGCCGGGAGCCGCCGGGACGGCGGCGCGACGGGCGGGCGTCCTTCCGGGGCAGTGGCAAGCGGCGCGCCGCGGCGATTCGGTGCCGGAGATTTCCGTTTCCCTCACGCGGTCATTGTGTAGTGTCCGCCCCGAAATTCAACCAACACCTTATGTCCTCACATCATCCCGCCACGCCTGAAATCGTCCTCCACTCTGTCGCCCGGCAGCCTCGTTCGCTCGGACAACGCGCCGCGCTGGCGCTGCTGGCCGTGGCCCTCGTTGCGGCACAAGGCTGCAAGAAGGAAGAAGCCGCCGCGCCCGCGCCCGCGCCCACCCCGGCTCCGAAACCCAGTGCCGCCGCCGCCACGAATGCCCCCGCGGCCGCCGCGGGAGCCACGGACACCGTGGATCTGCGGCTCAACTGGCCCGTCGGCAAACGCTTCCTGCAACGCATGGAGATCGTGACAGCAACGGAGTCCACGGTCGGCGGTCTGCCGGCCCCGATTAAGAATGACCTCGTTCAGTCCCAGGATTACGCGATTACCGTGGTGAAAGAGCGCGAGGGCGGCGGGCGCGAATTGGAACTCGAATTCGTTGGGCAGAAGATTGATTCGCAGACGGGCGGCAAGGCACTGGTCACCTTTGATTCCAAGGCCGACGCGAAGACGGATCGTACCAACGCTGTCGGCGGTACGATGCGCAAACTCGTGGGGGTGAAACTTCATTACCTGACCGACACCAACGGGCGCATTGACAAAGTCGTCGGGACCACGGAGCTGCAGGCCAAATTGCTCGGCGCGGCACCCCAACAAGCCCGGATGATTCTCGGCAATCTTTTGACCGACGAGAACCTGAAGCGATTGGTGACTCTGGCCAGCGGCTTGCCGGATAAACCCGTGAAAGTGGGCGAGACGTGGTCGGCGCAGCGTGAAACGACCTTGGGGCAGATGGGCGCATTACTGGAGGACTCCAAGTACGCGCTCAAAGGTTGGGAGGAACATGATAAGCGCCGCTGCGCGCTGCTGGAATTCACGGGCACCATCGCCAGCAAGTCCGGCGGCCCGACCGGCCCCGCTGCGATAACCATCGAGAACGGCAAGACCTCCGGTAAGGCTTGGTTCGATCCCGTCGTGGGAATGGTCATTGATTCGCAGATGGAACAGGAAATGACGATGAAGTTCACTGCCAACGGGAAAAACTTCGAGAGCAAGACCAAAACGAAGATCAACGTGAAGGTCGTCGAGGCGACGGACGCGCCGAAAACCAATTAGCCGTAACCATGCAATTGGCGGACCGCCGCCGTCTCGGCGGCTCACGGCGTGGGATGTCCGCGCGGGCCATTCACACTGCCACTTTTGGTTCACCGTTCGGTGAACATATTGAACTGCGGAATGTGCCCGCCTCCGCCCTCTGTGGACGGTGTGAGCCGCCGAGACGGCGGCGCTCCTACGGCATCGTTACGGATTAGGCACTTATGAACGCGAAGGTGTTGCTGGTGGTTTCGCTGGCGGTGAACGCCGCCTTTGCGGTCGTGTATTTCAAGCGGGACGCCGCGCCCGTTTCCCCGGTG
>JAYVOY010000194.1:0-7831 GCA_043757645.1 Verrucomicrobiota bacterium | reverse complement strand
TGGTGTACGGAAAAAATCTGCGCGAGGGCGAGCGGCCGGATCCGTTTTGGATCAAGGAGGCGGGGCTGACGGCGGCGCGTGTGCTGGAGGCGCGCGGGCAGTGGAATGAAACGATCAATTTGTATCGGCGCTTGCAGGATTTGGTGCCGTCGCTGCGGCCGATGTTGGAGAAGAAGATCGAGGGCGCGCGGCGGAGTCAGGCGGAGGTGAAGGGGGCGCCGAGGAGTTGAAGGGGAGCGCAGGCGCGCGGAAAATATTTTCGAATTTGGCAAAGAAATTTGGGGCAAAGGAATTGAATTTGCGGTGCTTTGTTGCGGCGCAACAAAGCTGCGTTTGACGCGGGGGTGGCGCGCTGCTACCCGTTAGCGCGTATGACAACTCAAGCAGCTCCTGAAACCACCGCGACCGGTGCGGTCGCCAACGCCGAAGCGATTGTGTCGCTCACGGAGAGCGCGGCGGCGCAGGTGCGCGAGATGCTCGCCAAGGATGCGGCCAACGCGGGCAAGCATCTGCGCGTGTATGTCGAGGGTGGCGGCTGCTCGGGGCTGCAATACGGGATGGTGTTCGATGAGAAGCGCGAGCATGACCACGTCGCGGAATCGTTCGGCGTGGCGGTGTTGCTCGATTCCTTCAGCGCGGATTATCTGCGCGGGGCGCAGGTCGATTTTTCGGACAGCCTGACGGCGGGTGGTTTCAAGATTTCCAATCCGAATGCGAAGGAAAGTTGCGGGTGCGGGAAGTCGTTTGCGGGGTGAGCGGGCGCGCGCGTGGTTTTGAATTTTTGGTTGGGTAGAAGATGCCGTTTCGCGAAGTGCGGAACGGCGTTTTTGTTTTTGAGGAGTCGGGAACGGAAAGGTGTCGCGCGAAGGCGGCGAAGGGGGCGAAGGAAGAAGAAGGAAGGCAACGGCGGCCACGCTCGACCAGTTCCTCTTCCTTCGCCTGCTTCGCGACCTTCGCGCGACACCACTCTGAACTCACGCTCGGTCCGTGCGCGTGCGGCGATCCCTGCCTTATCCGTAACGATGCAATTGGTGGACCGCCGCCGTCTCGGCGGCTCACGGCGTGGGAAGGCCGCGAGGGCAATTCGCACGCCAGCTTTTGGTTCGCTGTTAGGGAACATTTTGAACTGCGGAAAATGCCCGCCCTCGCCCCGTTTGGACGGTGTGAGCCGCCGGGACGGTGGCGGTCCGACGGCATCGTTACGACCTATCCGATCCCAACGCGCCCGCAAATGCGTGGCTTCGCGCGGCCGGGTGGGTAGAACTTCCGGCGATGAATTTGCGGCGAGCATTCGCGGGGCTGGTTTTGCTGGCGCTCGTTCCACGCGCGGGGGCGGCGGAGGCGGCGCTGGATTTGCCGGCGTTGCTGCAATCGGCGGAGCAGTGGGCCTACGGCAATCTCGATCCGCGCGTGTTGCGCGTGCTCGCACAGGTGGACCGCGAGCGGGTGGTGAAAATGCTGGCGGAGTTGCAGCAGCGGTTTCAGGGGGATTATGTCGTGGATTTGGCGGCGCTGCGGCAGACGGCGGTGACGTTGCAGCCGTTGCTGGAATTGCATCCGGAGACGCGCCCCTACGCGGTGTGGCTCAAGACGCGGATGGATTATTTCGAGATGGCGGAGAAATTTCGCGTGAGTATTCCGCCGGTGAATCCCGCTCCGGTAAAACCCCCGCCGGTGAAACCCGCGCCCGGTCAGCCGACGATCGCGCCGCACCCCACGCCAGCAGCGCCGACCGCGCCGACACCAACGCCCGCGCCCGCGCCACGCGTGAATCCCGCGCCGGAAATCGGGCGCCGCGCGTGGCGCGAGGAACTGGCGCGGCGCCCGGAACCGCGCGGCGCGAAGGTCGTGGTGCGGCGATTGAAGGCGGCCTTCGCGGCGGAGAAAGTGCCGGTGGAATTGGTGTGGCTCGCGGAGGTCGAGTCGTCGATGGACCCGACGGCGCGCAGTCCGGCGGGCGCGGCGGGCTTGTTCCAGCTCATGCCGGCGACGGCGAAGGACATGGGATTATCCCTGCGGCCGATGGATGAACGGTTGCACCCGGAGAAAAGCGCGCGGGCCGCAGCGCGGTATTTGAAGCACCTTTACGCGCGTTTTCGCAACTGGCACCTCGTCGTTGCCGCCTACAACGCGGGCGAGGGCACGATCCAGCGCGCGCTCGATCGCCAGCACGCGAAAGCCTTCGACCGCATCGCGCCACGTCTGCCGGCGGAGACGCAGTTGTACGTGCCGAAAGTGGAGGCGACGCTGCTGCGCCGCGAGGGCGTGAGCCTCGGACAATTGCGCGCGCCGGGCAGGTGAGGGGCGGCAAGTTTGTTGCCCGCCTGGTCGTGGTTCGATCAAAGACCCCGGTCCCGATCCGCGATTCTTTTTGGCAAAACCAATCCCGCGACGAATATTGCGGCGAGCAACGCATGAACATCTCGATCACCCCGGACCTGGAAAAGTTCGTCTCCGATGAAGTGAAGTCCGGCCTTTACCCTTCGGCCAGCGAGGTGATTCGTGCCGCCCTGCGCCGCCTCAAGGATGACAAGGAACGCCAATCGCGTTTCATGGTCACCACCGAGGCCGAACTGGAAACCAAACTTCTCGAGGGAATCGCGGAACTGGATCGCGGCGCAGGATTGCCCGGCGACCAGGTGTTCGCAGAACTCAAAGCCCACAGCGCCAAGCGACGTCGCGGTCATGCGTGAACTGGTTGTCGCTCCGGCCGCCCGCGCCGATATGCTGGCACAGTGGGACTTCTACGCCGACGAGGTAGGCGACCCCGAGCTTGCGGACCGTTTCATCGCCAGCGCGGAGACGACGTTTATGAAACTGGCGCGCACTCCGGGACTCGGCCGCGCCCGTCGCTTCCGTGATGCCAAGGCGAAAAATCTCCACTCGTGGCACGTGGCGGATTTCCCAAAACACTTGGTTTTCTATCGTCCGCTGCCCAACGAGCGCGGCGTCGAAATTGTGCGCGTCCTTCACGGCGCACGAGATTTGGTGGCGTTGTTCGGTCAGTAATGTTTTCTGGCGCAGACTGCGGCTGTCTGCCGCGGCGGCGGGGACCAGGACGCCGCGTCTGCCGCTTCCCGAGTTTTTTTTGTTTCCTGTTCGCGGAATTTTTTCCCCGCTCACAATAATTCCAGCGTGCGGTGGAGTTCGTTGTCCGTGTTGTAGAAGTGCGGCGAGAGGCGGAGGTAGCGCTGGCCGGTGCGGTCGGCGCGGAGGGAGGTGACGATGTGGGCATCGGTGAGGCGTTGGTGGAGCGCGGGGAGATCGGCGTCGGGGCGGTGGAGGGTGATGATGCCGCTGGCGTGGGCGGCGGGGGCGTCGGCGTTGAGGACGGTCCAGCCTTTGGCTTGGAGCGCGGGGACGAGCCAGGCGCGTTTGCGGAGGAGTTCCTGGCTGATGGCGTCGATGCCGATTTCGAGGAGGAGTTCGAGCGCGGCGGCGAGGCCGGCGAGACCGAGGCTGTTGTGCGAGCCGGCCTCGTAGCGTTGGGCGTCGGTGCGGAAGGTGAATTTTTCCTGCGCGACGTAGTTCGGGCAGCGGACGTTGTTCCAGCCAAAGACGACGGGGTGCAGCGTGTCGAGGCGGCTTTCGCGCACGTAGAGAATGCCCGCGGCGCAGGGGCCGAGGAGCCATTTGTGCGCGTCGGCGGCGAGGAAATCGAGGTGCTCCACGGTCGTCGGAAACGCGCCGAGCGTTTGAATGCCATCGACGCAGAAGAGGATGTTGCGCGCGGCGAGTTCGCGGCCGATGGCGTCGATCTCCGCGCGGAAGCCGGAGACGAAATGACACGACGCAATCGCGACGAGACGGGTTTGTTCGTCAATTTGCCCGAGCACATCGACGCGACGGATGCGGCCGAGCGCGCGGGTGTTGAGGAAACGCACGGCGACGCCGCGCTCGGCGAGGGCCATCCACGGGTACACGTTCGCGGGATAATCGTCGAAATAAACGAGGATGTTCGCGCCGCGGCGAAACGTGAGTCCGGCGGCCACCATGCTGAGGGCGAGCGACGTGGGGCCGACGAGGGCGATCTCGGAGGGTTTGGCGGCGAGGAGTTTCGCGGCGAGTTCACGCGTGCGGTGGAGCAACGGGCCGAGCGAGCCTTCCTGATCATTGAGCGTGGCACGTTGGGTGACGTCGTGAATGGCGTTGGCGACGCGGCGGGGCAGGGGGCACACGCCGGCGTGCGCGAGGAAGATGTGTTCCTTGGCGACGGGGAATTCGTGCTGGCGCAGTTCTTCGTTGGAGAGAATTTCAGCGAGGGTCATGGCGGCGATGCGGTTGTCGAAAAAAATTCACGGCGAAAACAGTGCGGTTCTCGCAACCCAAGTTGACTCAAGCGCGGGTCGTTGGCGCGCGAAAAATTGGGCGGGTGGAAAATGGAGGGTGCGGGCGAAGGTCGTCCGTCGAAGCGAACGACGGTAAAGTTTTGGGCGTTGCGTCCGAACGAAAGCGCCGTCGCCGCCGCACTCTGCCAGCGCGGCACAAAACGCGCGTCGAACCTCGACGTCACCAAGCCGCGTGCCTATCTTCCGCCCGCATTTGAAAAAGCACTTTGCCACCAACCTCCGTCACGCCCCGCGCACGCAATGAGTTCCCCCATTCCCGCCCTGATTTCCGCCAACGAACTGACCCTCGCCTACGGTCACCAAAATCTCCTCAACGGCGTCACGCTCTCCGTCGCTCCCGGCGAGAAGGTCGGCCTCGTCGGCCGCAATGGCTGCGGCAAAACGAGCCTGCTGAAAATCCTCGCGGGCGTGGACCAGCCCGACTCCGGCGACCTGCATCGCCGCCGCGGAATGCGCATCGGCTACCTGCCGCAGGAGTTCGAACTCGACGGCGCCAAAACCGTGCAGGCCAACATCGAGGCCGGCGCCGCCGATCTCATCGAGTGGCGCCGCCGCTACGAAGCGGGCGAGGGCAGCGATGCCGAACTCGACGAACTCCTCGAAAAAATCCAACACGCCGACGGCTGGAATCTCGAGTCGCGCATCAAGGCCGAGGCCTCCGCGCTCGATGCCCCGCCGCTGGATGCGCTCGTCGGCCCGCTCTCCGGCGGGGAGAAACGCCGCGTCGCGCTGTGCCGCGCGCTCGCCGCGCAGCCCGATTTGCTCCTCCTCGACGAACCCACGAACCATCTCGACGCCGAGTCGATTCGCTGGCTTGAGGAGTTTCTCCACGACTTTCCCGGCGCGGTGATCTTCGTCACGCACGACCGCTATTTCCTCGATGTCATCGCCACGCGCATCATCGAGATCTCCGAGGGCCGCGCGTTCGCGCATCCTGGCAATTACACCGCCTATCTCGAATCGAAGGCGATTCGTCAGGAAATTGCCGAGCAATCCGAGCGCCGCCGCCAGCGCTTTCTCCGCGAAGAACTCCAATGGGTCCGCGCCGGCGTGCGCGCACAGCGCTCGAAATCGAGTCACCGGCTCGACTCGTTTTATCAGATCCAAGGTCTCGAAGCGCCGCCCGAGGAACGTGAGATGGACCTGCTCATTCCGCCGCCGCCGGAACTTGGCAATGTCGCCGTCGATCTCATCCAAGCGGGCGCGCGCGTCGGCGAGGGCGGGAAGGAACGCTGGCTGTTTCGCGGTTTGAATCTCGCGTTGAAACCCGGTCAATGCACCGGCGTTGTCGGTCGCAACGGCGTTGGCAAAACCACGCTGCTGCGCCTTTGCCTCGGCGAACGCGCGCCGGACGAGGGCGTCGCCAACGTCGGCAAGCGCGTCGTTTTCAATTACATCGATCAGGCGCGGATGCAGCTCGATTACAACGGGACCGTCATGCAGCAGGTCGCGGACAAAAACGAGATCGTCCATTTCGGGGAACAGAAACTCACGGCGCGCGCCTATCTCCGCCGTTTCCTGTTCGCCGACGAACGCGTGAAGGAACGCGTGGACCGCCTCTCCGGCGGCGAGCGCGCGCGGCTGATGCTCGCGAAGGTTCTCTGCCGCGGCGGCAACGTGATCGTGCTCGACGAACCCACGAACGACCTCGATTTGCCGAGCCTGCGGATGCTCGAGGAATCGCTCGCGGATTTTCCGGGCGCGGTGCTCGTCGTCAGCCACGACCGTTATTTTCTCGATCGCATTTGCGACCAGATTGTTTCCTTCGAGGACAACAATATTTTCGTGCAGCCCGGCAATTATTCCTACTATTTGGAAAAGCGTCTCGAACGCGAAAAGCGCGCCAAAGCCCCGCCGCCCGCGCCCACGCGCGCCGCGGAACCCGCCGCCGCGAAGCCCGCGCCCAAGCCCGTCGCCGCGCGCAAACTCAGCTTCAAGGAACAGCGCGAACTCGCGACCATCGAGGCTGACATTCACGCTGCGGAGGCGCGCGTCGCCGAATTGGAAACGCTGCTGCTGGACCCGAGTTTTTACTCCACGCGCGCCAAGGAAGCGCCCGCGCTCGGCGCCGAACTCGAGGCCGGCAAAGCCACCGTCGCGCGCCTGTACGCGCGCTGGGAGGAGTTGGATCGCGGCGTGCGGTAAACTTGGCGTCTGAAGCGGTCTCGGCGGGGGGCGGGCCACCCGTTCTCAGAGCCTGTCTGAAAATTCCGGAGCGCGGCTGTGTCGTCCTCGACCAGCCGCAGCACAGACTTATTGCTGCGGCGTCCGGGTGGAGCTGTTGGCTGCGGCTGGTCTGCGACACAGCCGCGCTCCACCGCATTTTCAGACAGGCTCTCAGTTCGGAATTCCCCGGAAATTTTTCGCAGCGCGCCCATCGTCCCCCTCACGGCGGAAACCCGATCGCCAATTTCACCGCCGAGTATTCGGGATGAATCGCGCCCGCCCGCGTGCGGATGATCAGCTCCGGCTCGACCCACGTTTGCCCGCGAAACCATTCCGGCAAATCCGTCGCGCGCATCATCCCGAACAATCCCACGAGCGGCGGCTCGCCCTCGCGAAACACGACGGGTCGCCGCCGCACGATCACAAGCCCCGCGTCGCGCGCGCCCGCCTCGACGCGCGCGAGTTGCGCCGCATCGGTCGGAAACACGCACGCGAAAAATCCGCCGAGCGCGAGATGTTTCGCCGCCGTCGCGCAATAATCCGCCACCGTCCCGCGCAACTCGAAGCGACACGCCAGCTTCTGCGGATGCTCGCTTACCACGCCCGTGCCCGGCGGAAAATACGGCGGGCTGCCCGTGATGAGATCGAACCGCTCCTCCGCGCGAAGCACGCCAGCGTCACGAAAATCACCCGCGCGAATTTCATAGCGCTCCTCAACGCCATTGAACCGCGCCGATTTTCGCGCCAGCGCGACGCTCTCCGCCTGCGCCTCCACCGTCACCAACCGCGCCCCCGGCAACCGCCAAGCGACGATCATCCCGACCGTTCCGAGGCCGCTCCCGAGATCGAGCGCCGTCCGCGCCGTTGGACACCAACTCGTCCCGTACCACGCGGTGAGAATATCGTCCGTCGAGAAGCGATGGCCGGCGCGCAATTGAAACAGGCGGAAGTGTCCGCTGATGGCGTCAAGCGTTTCGCCGGGCGCGACGGCGAGGCCATCGACCAAGCCTGGCGGGACGGGACCGGGTTTGGCCCAGCCTTTGAAGTGTGTTTCAGCAGTCACGCGGCTCAGGATAGGGACATCCCACGCGTCGGCCAAGCAGTCGAAATTCGCGGCAATCGTGTGGGTCACGGAGCGATGCGAAAGTTCAGGGGAGGATCGGCGAGTGGGCGACGAGCGAATTTTGGCGCTGCCCTTGTTCGGAGTTCCGCCTTTAGGCTAACCCGCATATTTCATACGTTTGCTGACGTGACCCGCACAAAGCTCAATGTTTGCAGGGCGTCGAAGCACTTTTTGCGCTCACCAATATTTCGAC
>JAYVOY010000193.1:0-7860 GCA_043757645.1 Verrucomicrobiota bacterium | reverse complement strand
TTTTCAACAGCGAGGAATTCTGGGGCTTCTTCATACAGTATTTCGATTTAGTTTCGTGTGACGTTGGAATCTTCGCGCGTGTTTTGCTTAACTGAGCAACCCGAGTCAATCATTTATTTTTAATTGCGGTGCAACCCCGAAAGGAAAACTGCGACCGTCGCGACGCTGCCACGCCTGCAACTTTCGGGTCAAAACATTTTTTGAAAAATCGTCGGCAAGACCCCGGTCATGTCCCCGCCGCCATCCGGCGTGCCACCTCCCCATTCATTTGCGCCTTTTCCACTTCCCTCGCCCCCGACGCCCGCTACGCTCCGCCCGCGCATGGTGAACCTCGACTCCCTGAATCCCGAACAACGCCTCGCCGCCGAAACCATCCGCGGCCCCGTCCTCATCCTCGCCGGCGCGGGCACGGGCAAGACGCGCGTCATCACCTTTCGCATCGCGCACATGGTCGAGCGCGGCGTGCGCCCGGGCAACATCCTCGCCGTCACCTTCACCAACAAAGCCGCGCGCGAAATGCTCGCGCGCGTCGGCAAACTCCTCCCCAAACCGCCGCGCCCCGCCGACGGCGAAAAGCCCGAACGCCCCACCATCTGCACCTTCCACTCGCTCTGCGTCCGCATTCTCCGCGAGCACATCGACCGCCTCGGCTACAAAAAAAACTTCGTCATCTACGACGAATCCGAGCAGCTCGCCACGGTCAAAAAAATCCTCAGCCACATTTCCGCCAAGGGCGAAAAGACCGACGCCCACGCCGTCCTCTCGCTCCTCAGCCGCTTCAAAAACACCGGCACCGTCGGCCTCTTCGCCGAACTCAGCGTCGCCGCCCTCGCCGAGCACGTCCGCAAGCGTTACGAATCCGCCCTGCACGCCTGCAACGCCGTCGATTTCGACGACCTCATTCTCCTCACGCTCCGCCTGTTCCACGAATTCCCCGACGTCCTCGCCGCCTGCCGCGCCAAATACCGCTACGTCATGGTGGACGAATATCAGGACACCAACGCCTCCCAATTTCAGCTCGTCCATTTCCTCACGCGCGAACACCGCAACCTCTGCGTCGTCGGCGACGACGATCAGAGCATCTACGGCTGGCGCGGCGCGGAAATCGCCAACCTCCTCAACCTCGAACAACACTTCCCCGAGGTGAAAATCATCAAGCTCGAACAAAACTACCGCTCGACGAACACCATTCTCAAAGCCGCCAACGCCGTCATCAAAAACAACGCCCGCCGCCGCGGCAAACAACTCTGGTCCGCCAAGGGCCAGGGCGAACTCATCAGCCTCCACGTCTTCCCCGACGACGAAACCGAGGCCCGCACCATCGCCGAGGAAATCAATTACAACTGCGTCAGCCACCGCAAAATCCCCTGGGGCCACCACGCCATCCTCTTCCGCACCAATCTCCAATCCCGCGCCCTCGAAACCGAACTTCGCAAGGCCGGCATCCGCTACCACCTCATCGGCGGCCAGAGTTATTTCGACCGCCGCGAAGTCCGCGATTTCGTCGCCTACCTCAAAATGCTCGTCAACCCCCACGACGACATGAGCCTCCTGCGCATCGCCAACGTCCCCGCCCGCGGCCTCAGCGACGTCACGATGGAGCGCCTCCTCGCCGCCAGTCAGGAGCGCAGTTGCTCCGTTTTCACCGTCATGCGCCACACCGACGTGCAGGACCAGATGCAAGCCCGCACGCGCGACAGCCTCCTCGCCTTCCTCGAATTCATCGCCGCCACCCAGGCCCAACTCGAAGCCGACCCCACCCTTTCCCTGCAAAACTGGGCCGAGAAATTCCTCCACGACATCGGCTACCTTGCCGAACTCCGCCGCTCCGAGAAAAATGTCGAAGTCGCCGAAAACCGCCTTGCCAACCTCAAGGAACTCCTCCTCCAACTCGGCAACCAAACCCCGCTCTCCGCCAAACCCGCCGAACGCATCGCCGCCTTCCTCGACGGCGTGAGCCTCGGCGAAGACCGCAACGACGACAAAGAAAACCCCGGCGACGCCGTCACCCTCATCACGATGCACAGTTGCAAGGGCCTCGAATTCCCCCACGTGTACATCATCGGCCTCGAGGACGGACTCCTCCCCCACACGCGCTCGAAAACCGAGGGCACCCTCGACGAGGAACGCCGCCTCTTCTACGTCGCCATCACCCGCGCCCAGGAAACCCTCGCCATCACCCACTGCCAGGGACGCAAGAAATACGGCCAAGTCCTCCCCTGCCACCCTTCAGAATTTCTTCAGGAACTCCCCGCAGACCTCGTCGAATGGGCCAACGAAAAAGCCAAAAAAGCCGTCCCCCCCTCCGCCGGCAAAAGCCTCTTCGACAGCCTCCGCAACGTCGTCGCCGAAACCGCCGAACCGCCCACGCTCGACGCCACCCCGCGCGACTTTTGACCCGTCTTCCTTCGCCCCTCTTCGCCCCCTTCGCGCGACCCTTTTTCTTGCCGCGCCCCCTCACCTTCCCGCCGTCGAGCCGCGCAAAAACCTCCCCACCCGCCGCACCACCCGCACCGCAAAAATCGCCGCCAGCAACGCCAGCAACGCCCCCAACTGCTCCACCGGTTTCTCCACCGACTCCGGCAAATACCGGAACCACGGCGCCTGCACCAACGGCTGATTCAGCCACCCCACCTGCGGATGGTATTTCAAAAACTCCGCCACAAAAATCTGCGCGACGAACAAAAACCACACGAACCCCAGCGCCCCCAGCGCCCCGATCCGCGCGCCCCAAGAGCCTGTCCGCGCGATCAACTCCACCAACTTCGGCCACGACGCCCGCGCCCCCGGCTGCACCAATTGCAGCCGTTCCAGCACCGCCCGCTCGTTCCCCGCCAATTCCGCCGGCGACACCCACCCCTCCCGCAGCCCGCGCAAAATCCCCCGCGCATACAGCCGCGCCGCCAGCACGCGCAACACCACAAACGCCGGAAACACGAACCACCCCGCCCACCAAAAATATCCGTTGAGAATTCCCGTGATCTTCGCCTTCGCCAATTCCGGTGCCAGCGCCGCCACCTCCGCCGCCTGCGCCGGATCCATCTGCGGAAAAAAAGCCGGCACCGTTTTCAACACCGTCACCGTCACCGACACCGCCGCGTACACGCCCGCCAAAAACAAACACCCCAGCCAACTCCGCAACGCCAGCCGCGCCACCAAACCAAAATCATAAAACGCCCGCCACTCCCCCGTCACCGCCTGCCGCGCCTGCGCCAGCGGCACGTACAACATCGCCGCGACGAATAGCACGATCCCCGTCACCCCCAGCGACGGCCCCACCTCGAACTGTTCGTAACCCTTGTTGAACGAATTATTCCACCCGTCATACCACGCGAACAACCACAGCAAACACGCCGGCAACGTCAGCAGCCACGTGTTCAAAATCCCCTGCAATCCCAGCCGAAAATTCGCCGCGAGCGATCCAAACAGCACCCGCAAAAACAACCTCACCCGCGCCACACCCGCCACCGCCGCGCGCCCGCGCCACAACTCGCGCGCCTCCTGATCCACAAACCAATTCGGCCACGACACGCACCCGCGCGTCTCCGCGCGCGCCGCCAGAAATTCCGGGAACGTCCCCTGCCCCGCGCCCCCGCGCGTCCACCACACCCGCCACGCCGCCCGCTGCGCCAGCCGATAACTCCACCCGATCACCAACACCGCCCCCACCAAACCCTGCGTTCCCAGCACCCCAACCATGTGCTTCACGAACCCCCAAAACCACCGCGCCACCCGCGACGCCCCCCGCACCGGAGCGCCGAGCACCGGCTCGGCGCGTACCGCGACGCCGGGGACCACCTCGGAGCGCCGAGCCTCGCTCGGCTCGGGCGACTGCGCCGCGTCCGTGCCGAGCAATGCTCGGCGCTCCGTTTCCAAAAGCGGCGGCTGACCAACCGCCGCGCCCTCTCTCCCGTTCCCGCCGTCGCGCTGTCTCGCCGTCTCCCTCTCCCGCCCTCCCGCCGCCGTCCCACCGTCCCCCGCTTCAGCGCTCACGCGACCGCCTCCCCCAACACCGGCCCCTCCGCCAGTTCCGTTTTAAATTTCATGAAATGCCCCACCGTCGCCGCCACGCTCGTTTGCTGCACCAACTTGTCCACCACCACGCCCTGCGGAATCCCCGGCCCCACCAACAACGCGAACACCTCATGCGCCGCCCGCCCGCCGAAATGATGCTGACACGGCACCGACGCGAACGGATTCGTGTCCCGCCCACAATCCGGCACCACCACAAAAATCGTGTTCCCCCGATACTCCGCGTCCGCGTCCACCGCCGCCACGATCTGCTTGATCCCCTCGTCCATGATCGCCACGCCCCGCGTGTAATGACTCATGTTCCCCCAATGCACGTAGTCGCAATCCGTGTAATTCACCATCAACAACCGCGGCCGCAACTCCTTCAACGCCCGCACCGTCAACTCCGTCAACAGCCGGTCCCCGCGCGGATTCACGAACCCCGTGTCGCCATAATACCCGCGCCACCGCTCCCAAAACTTCTCAAGTTCCGCGCCCTGCCGGTCCTTCCCGCCCGTCCGATAATCCACCTTCTCCCACTTCTCGAGCGCCTTGCGCCGCTCCTGCAACTCCTTCTCCCCGAGCTTCCCCTCCGCGACCTGCCGCTCCAGCAGGAAGCTCTTGAAGCGATACAAACTCAGCACATTCGAGCGGTAATCCACGCCGTAATGATGATGACTGCTGAAACTCAAAAACTCCTCGTCCGGCCGGTCCTCGCAATTGATCGTCAACGTCTGGTGCGCCGGCACCGCGTACGCCTTCCGCAAATACTCGAACAACGTCGGCACCTTCGCCTCGAACCGCGCGCCGAGAAACTTGTTCCCGATGTCCTTATATTTGTCGTACTTCCCCGTGATGATGAACAACGTCCCCTGCGCGTGACTCGTCTCCACGCCCTCCAACTGCGCGATCTCCATGTTCTTGAACAACGTCCCGCGCTTCGCCAATTCGTGACACAAAAACGGACTGTACGTGTGCTCCGGCTCGATGCTCTCCCGCCGCCGCACCCCGCCGCCGTAACGAATAATAATCACATTCGGCCCGCGATACTCCGGCCACGACTCCGCCGCGCCCAGCACCGGCAACCCCGCCCCGCCCAGCGCCACCGCGCCCGCGCCGACACCCAGCCCCTGCAAAAACTCCCGCCGCCGCCAGCCCCCCAAAATTTCCACGTCACGTTTCATAAGCCTGAAAAAAAGCCCAACCCGTCACCCCCAAGACGCCCAAGTTTCCCCGCGGTTTCCCCCAAGAATCGGAGAGCGCCTGAAGTCCCGCAGGGACGCCCGATAATAGCCCAGCGTTTCAACGCTGGGCAGGCCGCGGCGAGTGGCGCAAGTCCCGCAGGGACGGCAGAAAAAACTGTCGCCGGGGGTTGCTTGGTTCTTTCGTCCCTGCGGGACTCCCCAGCATTCGCCCGCCCCACCCAGCGTTGAAACGCTGGGCTATTTTCACTCCGTCCCTCCGGGACAAAGCCAGCGAATTTCCGAAAGGCATTACCACGATTCTCTGTGTTCACCGCGCGCATCTTCGCCCCAGACGATTCCTCTCAACTCTCAACCCTCAACTCTCAACCGATTGTCAACGGCCCATCAAACACCGTCAGGCTCACCACCTCCGTCCGCGCCACATGCGGCCCGTGCTGCTCCCCCTTCGGCGCGAAGAAAAACGCCCCCGCCGTGTACACCACCCCCGCCTCCTCCCACTCGCCCGACAACACATACACCGACTCATTCGCCAGCGGATGCGTGTGCGCCGGCACCGTCACCCCCGCGTGAAACTTCCGCAGCACCGTCACCCCGCCCGTCGCCGCATCCTTCCGCAACACCAGCAACTCGACCCCGGCGTACGGCCCCGGCACCCACGCCTTATCCTGCGCCAACGCGACATAGTGAAACATGACCCCATGCAACGCCCGCCCCGCCAAAACTCAAGCGCAGACTCATTTTGTACCGCCGTCGCAGAACGCGGCCCCGACACCGCTCTCGCACGCGCGAAACCGCCCCCTCCAAAAAAAAGAACCTCGCGCAGAGACGCAGAGGGCGCAGAGAAAAAATCAAACACTCCCCCTCTGCGCCCTCTGCGCCTCTGCGCGAACTCCGTCGCCGCCAACCTCGCCCACTGTTGCCCGTATCGTGCGGGCGGGCGTTTTTGTACGGAGTCCCGCCTTTAGGCGGCGGGGCGGACGGCGACTCGACGCGTGCGGAATATGCGGACGCCTCGCCGCCTAAAGGCGGGACTCCGAACGCGGGAAAATGCCCCGACACTGCTTTCGCACGCGCGAAACCGACTCTCCCCAAAAAAAGAACTTCGCGCAGAGACGCAGAGGGCGCAGAGAAAAAATCAAACACTCCCCCTCTGCGCCCTCTGCGCCTCTGCGCGAACTCCGTCCCCGCCAACCTCGCCCACGGTTGCCCGTATCGTGCGGGCGGGCATTTTTTGTACGGAGTCCCGCCTTTAGGCGGCGGGGCGGACGGCGACTCGACGCGTGCGGAATATGCGGACGCCCCGCCGCCTAAAGGCGGAACTCCGAACGGGGGGGGAAATGCCCCGACACCGCTTTCGCACGCCCGAAACCGCCCCCCAAAAAAACAACCGAGTTTCACGACACGCGCTCCTCCCCCCAAAAAAGAACCTCGCGCAGAGACGCAGAGGGCGCAGAGGAAAAATCAAACACTCCCCCTCTGCGCCCTCTGCGCCTCTGCGCGAACTCCGTCCCCGCTAACGCTCTGCCGGCGCAGTACAAAGTGGGGGTGGTTACAGATTGCATTTTTCACAAAAAATCACCCGCGGCGCGGGAGGCACTCGCTTCGCCCGACGTTCGGACATCCCCCCCCATTCCCCCGCTCCGCTTTTTTTTCATACTTCATACTTCATACCTCATACTTTCCCCGCTCCGGCTCCTGACCTGCGGCCAAGCGCAAGCCCAGGCCGAGCCAGCGATCGCCCGGGTCGTCCGCGAAGCGGTACGCCACGCGGCAGCCCTGCGCCTGGTCGCGCCAGGAGCCGCCGCGGACGACGCGGAAGGCGCGGTCGTCACCATCGTGGCGCGGATCGCACTGTGGATCGGCGGAATAATCATTCTGCGCATCAGAGCACCACTCCCAAACATTCCCAAGCATGTCGTGGAGGCCCCACGCATTCGGCAGTTTCAGTTTCACGCGATGCGTGCCCGCCCGCGTGTCTTTCGCAAATTGTTTTTCCGGCCAACCCTTGCTGTCCGCGGGATTCTTCACTTCCAAATCGCGTCCGCTGTTCCCGCCATACCACGCAATCGCATCCAATTCCGGCGCGTGATGCGCGCCCTTGATCGTGATCCCGCCCGTGTACAGCGCGGACTCCGTGCCCGCGCGGCACGCATATTCCCATTGCGCCTCGGTGGGCAGATGAAAGCCGAAGTGCGCGGGAAACTGTTTTTGCAACAGCGCGTTGCACACCCGGCAAAACCGCGTGGATTCGTGCCAGTTCACATCCTCCACCGGCAGCGCATCCGGCCCCTTGAAATAGCTCGGCTCCGCCTGCAACGGCGTCCCCTGCGTCAACCGCGCGAACGTGGTCTTGTCCTTCGCCGCCTCCGTCACCACCGCCCGCCACTGCGCCTGCGTGACGGGCGTCTCGCCCAGCCAAAACCCGCGCGAGATCGTCACCTCATGCTGCGGCCCCTCGTTGTCGGAGCGCCCCGGTTCGTCTATGGGCGAACCCCGCACAAACCGCCCCGGCGGAATCCACCGCAGCACAAACGCCACGCCCGCGTGTCGCGGGGCGAGCAAAACAGGACAAGTTGTGTAGTTTTCAAAACAGGACTTTCCCCGTCTGCCGCGCCCGTCTTTGAGGAGGGCGAGCGTAGCGATG
>JAYVOY010000192.1:0-7874 GCA_043757645.1 Verrucomicrobiota bacterium | reverse complement strand
CCGAACGGATTTGTTTCGCCGTGGCGCCCCGTTCCCGGGCCTTCAGGTACTGGGCGCTCACTTCGGCCGCTCCCGTGGCGAGCGTCCCGGCGGCCAGGTGTCTGAGCAGTTGGCCGTAAGCCCGATCGGCCAGCGACCAGAAGGTCGGATTGGCGGCGGCGCCGGGCGCGCCACGGTTTTCAAAACCCAGCAAACGGGTGGTGATTTCGTCCCGCAGCGCGGCGGGATCCCGCGCCACCAAAAGGCCGGCGAGCACGCGCGCCAACGTCCAGTTCGCCCAGGCGTAAAAATTCCGGTCCGCGTCCCCGGCCGGTATTTTCTGGTACGCGTCCCCGTAGTGTTTCCCCATTTGCGCCAGCGCGGTCGCGCGCGCTTTTCCCCGCGTGAGCGCCGCGCGCCGTTTCTCGACGCCGCCCAGCAGGCTGAACCGTTCGGAAGTTTCCCCCAGGCGCAGCAAATCTTTGAGCCGCTTGGAAGCCTGGTCGATCAGACCGCGCGCCAGCACTGCCGACGACTGCCCGGCGGTCGGGAAAATTTCCACCGCGTGGCGCGCCTGGAGATGGGACAATTGCTCCAACACCCACAGCGGCGCGCGGCCATTTTCGGCGGTCACCGCCTGTTGGAGGAAATCAATGGCCTCCGGGAACAATCGCAATTCCCCAAACGCCAGGCCCAGCGCGGCACTCACTTCGCCATGCGTCAGCCATTCCTTGGGAATGGCTGACGCCAACTGCCGCGCGCGCGCCTGCAGATTTTTCAGGTCTGCGGCCGTCGCCGCGCGGACGGCGGCCCCCGCGAGATTCTCCGCGTCAACCACCACCTCGCGCTCGTGGACATACTGCCGTGGTTGTTCGGCGGCCGGGCGCGTGCCGCCGGGGTGGAGTTGAAACGCCGGATCGCCGTAGCACTGATACGCGCCCCAGGTGTTCGCCCGCGGGTGTCCCGCGTGGGTGCGTTCGCGCGCGGTCCGCACGGCTTCGCCAAATGGTTTTCCCCGCAGCAGCGCCGCGTAAAACTCGACGGCAAAGGTCGAGGCCGCCGCGTCATCCACGGCCCAACCGGCCGCCACGACCACGCGCACGCCGATCTTGATGAACTGCGCCGCCAGATTGGCCGCCAGCCGGTGGCTGTTCGTCATGGCCCGCTCGGGCGTGCCCGCGATGCGCCCGAGATGACAGCAATTCAAAAACACCATTTCCGGCACCGGCCGCATTTGCTCGACTTCCGCCGACGTGAGGAAAACGCCGTTGCCGAGCACCATGCCTGTGACCTTCGGCGGCTTGGTTTCGCAAGGTCGCCCGTTTGCCGCTGCGGACCCGGTCGCGCCCGCCGTCGGGGGCGGCGGAATTTCAAACTCGTAAACGCCGTGGCCGGCGAGATGCAGGATGCGATACGGCTGCTCGAACAACGCCCGGATGATCTCCGCCGCGTCCCGGCGGATTTTTTCGTTCACCGTGTAACCGCGCGCACTCAGCGTGGCGGCGACGTTGCCCGCCTCCGCTTCCGCCCCGGACAAGCGCGGGAAATCACTGACCGGGTCACCCACCACCAGCGCGGTTTGGGTTGTGGCATTGACGACCACGGCGCGGTCCGTCTCCACCTCCAACTGCCGCACCACGCCCGCGGCCACGGCCAGCGGACACCCCGTCGCGTCCTCGCGGTTCTCGAGCAGTTCCCACGGATAACGCGCGGAGTCCTCGTTCAGGACGAGCACCAGATTGCCGCGCCCGGTGGCGAGGTCCTTCAGTTCGTTGGGCACGAGCAATTCGAACAACGTCCGCGCGGTGTTGGTGTCCGTGTTCGTGTTGCTGATCGAACGATTCACAAACTGATCCACCAACGCCCGCTGCGTCGCGACCATCTTCACCTCGGCGCGCGCGCGCTTGGTCGGCACGTCGTACCGCAGCGTCCCGTCCGGCTCGGAGGTGATGCGCAGGCGGTCCCACCAACCCGGCGTGTCCGCCGTCGCCGCGCGCTTCGCGCCGCCGGGCAGCGCCTTCACGAGGGGATCGAATTTGAACCGGTCGGACAACTGCGGGTCAGTCGCCAAAACCGTCAGCACCCGCGCCGCCGCAATCGCCTGATCCTCGTGCAATTCGATGAACTCCACCGCGGCAAACGCGAGCTTGTGGCCCATCTGCGCGCGCTCGAGCAGCGTGCCGGCGTCCCGCACGCCGGCCAAAATCGCCCGCACCGATTCCTCGATCGCAATGCCGCCCGCGCCCGTGCCCACGAGCAGTGTGCTGAGCGGCAGGCGCACGCAGCCACGCGCCGCCGTTTCCCCCGCCGCCGCCGGGGCCTCCAGCACCGCCAGCGCCAGCCGCACGGCCCCGTGCGTCACCGCCTGTGTCAAAGCACCCGCCGTCAGCGAGCCCACGTCGCCCAAGCCGATCACCACCGCCCCGCCCGGCACGCCGCGTTTCAGAAAGACCGCCGTGGTGCCGAGTTCGCCCGGATACATTCCAAGCCGTTCGCGCTCGCGCAACCGCCCGTCCAGCTTGTCGTCCAGCTGGTTTTCAGCGCTGACAATATTGTCGCCCCGATAATGCCCGACGAGCACGACGCTCGGCGTGAACGCCAGATCGCCGTGCGTCACCGTCACGGTGATCGTCGGGTGCGGCTGGGGTGGTTCCACCGGCGGCGCGGCGCCGAGCCATTGCGCGGTCAATTCCTCGCCGGTGGGGAAAATGCCCACGGGCTGATCGAGCAGCGAGCGCCCCGCGTCCCGCGCCCCGCCGCCGCGTTCGGCCGCGGCCGACAGGAGTGGCAGGCGGGCGGTTTCGCCCGTGAGCAACAAGTCCTGATACGCCGCGAACGCGTCCTTCTGCCGCGGCAAATCCCCGTGCGCCGCCGCCACCAGATACGGCTTCACGCCCGCCGGAACACTGGTGTCCCAGGGTGACTTGCCATCGCCGCGCGCGGTCCCGACAAACCGTACGCTCGCCGGGCCAACCGCGCCCGGCACCAGTTCCAGGCCGCACGGTGTCTCGTCGGCCTGGCCCGCCACGTACACCATGCAGCCCGCGTCCACCGGGCTGTTGTCGAGCAACTGGAGCGTGGCGCGCGCCTGCGCCAACGCCTCGAGCACCGGCGCCGCCCAGTCGCCGGGGCACGCCGCCAGCAATTGGTCCCAAACCTCGGCGCCAAAAAAATCCCAATCGGCGCCGACATCCGCGTTGCCGCGGCGCGGCAGCATTTCCAGCACGCCCGGAAACCGCGCGATGATCCCGAGCAATTCCCCCAGGGTGTGCTTGCAATCGATCATCGCGAGCATTCGCACCGCGTCCTCGCGCCCCAGCAGCAGCCGCGGAATCGCGTAACTCCCCGCGTTGGCCGTGCCCAACATCACAAACCGCGCGCCCTCGCGCGCCTGAAACCGCGCCCACAATTCGGGGGATTGCGCGAACATCACGCGCGCCACCAGCCCGCCCATCGAGTGCGCCAAAATGCGGAGGGGCAATCCCGCCGCCTGGGTTTGTTCCAGCCGTGACTTCACCGCCTCCGCCAGCCGCGTTGCCTCAACGGCCAGCGACCGCCGCCAATCGAAGGGAAACGCCACCACCTCGTGCCCGCGCTCCGCGAGGTCTGCCACCAACTCGCCGTAATATGCGCCGATCAGCCCGCCGGGCTGCACGCCGGGTTTGTCGATGTTCAATTCCGCCAGGCCCCCCAGCGCCAGTTCCAACGGGTCCAGCCAGATGGTGTCCCCGTTGAGCGTGAGCTGACTGCCCATGATGCCGGGCAGCACAAACACCACCGGCAGCGGCCCGGTGACCCCGCGCGGGCGTTGCGACCCGGCGGGCACGATCCCGCGGTCCGCCGTCCGCATGGCCGCGGGTAATTCCGCAAACTCGTCGGCAAATCCCTCCCGCCGCAACAACCCCGTCAGCAGCCGCCGCGTCGTTTCGGGATTTTTAAAATAGTGGAAATGATTCACGGTCGGCCCCTGGTCAAAAAAGTAGTGCGGCGTCTGGGCCCGCGGCGCGCCGCCGTACATTGCCCGCGTGTTCACGATCAAATCGTGGTTCTCCTGATAAAATCCGTCGGCGACCAACAGCTTCAGCCGGTCCCAAAAACCACCGCCCTCCGCGTCGCCCGCAATCACCGTCAAATCCGCCGCGACCGTGTAGCCGGGATGGTTCAGCAGCGCCACCAGCGGCGAGCCTGGCATCTGCGCCTCCAGCCCCGGCAGCGTCCGCGGATCGGTGCGCTGCTTGGCCACCGCGAGCAGGAAATCCGTCGCCATCGAAAACGCCGGACTGCTCTTCATCCCCGCCAGCGACAGCACATTCACGAGCACCGACAGCCACCGATCCAGCCGCCCCGACGCCAGCGTCGTCCCGCGCGCCGGACAGGCCACGCGCACGAAGCGCTCCACCGTCGGTTGCTTTTCCGCGAGCAACGTCGCCAGCCGCGCCAGCGCCGCGCGCTCCGCCGACCGGTCCAGCGTGCCGCCCGCCCCGGTGTCCGCGTCCGGCGCGAGGGCGTCGTCGGCAAACGTCCGCGCCACCACCGCGGCGGCGAGCGGATCAAACGCCCGCTCCGACGCGCGTTTCGCCAGGCAGATCAACTCCCCCACCAACCCGCCGCGCGAATGACTCACCAGATGCAGGCGCGTGTTCGCCGGGATCGCCTCCAGCAGCGCGAGGGCGTTGGCCACCGGGCTTTCCGTCAACGTCCGGTGCTCGAGCGCAAACACCCGCCCGTCGTAAAACTTGAACAACTCCTCGCGCACCGCCCGCTGCTCCGGCGCCCACAATCCGCCGAAGCTCCCCTCCGTGCTGGACGCGGTGCCGTGAATGAAAACCAGCGCTGGCGCCGCGGCGGAAAAATCCCCCGGCACCGCGCGCTGCAGCGCGAAGGGCTCCCCCGCCACACACCGAAACAACCCCGGACCCTGTTTCAACTGCCCCTCGATTAACGCCGCAATTCCCATCGCCGTCGTCGCCGGCAAGTCCACGTCCAGCACGCGCACCGTCTCGATCACCCAATTTCCCAAGCCGCGATTCCGCCCTCCGACCGGCAACTCCACCGGAAACAAACCCGCCGCCGCGCCGCTGCCCGCGCCGTCCCGCGCCGCCGCGATCCGCCCCGGAAAATCGCGCTGAAACTGCGCGAACGACAGCCACACACGCACGCCGCCCTCCAGTTCGAGCTCGAGCACATCATCATCCTTGAACTCGTGCTCGACCACGCCCGCCGCGGCGTCGCGCGCCCGGCCGAGCCGCACGGCCGTTTTCTGTGTCACCTTCAGCGCCGAGCCGCGGCCGGGCGCCGCCAGTTCGCTGCCGTGGCGCTGGGCGTCGGCGATGCCGGGGATTTGCAGGAGGGTTGAGTTCATGACGTTTCCTTTCCGTGTTTTTGGGTTCGCGGGATCATGTCCCGACTTGCGAAAAACACTCAAGTCCAAAACCGTTCCCGCCGTTAGTGCGGCGCATCTGGACACTGCCCCCGGAGCGCGGCTGTGTCGCAGACCAGCCGCAGCAACCCCGACGCCGTGGCGCGGCGGGAAAACTCCCGACGCCGGGCCAGGGCAACCGGCTGCGGCTGGTGCTGCGCACACAGCCGCGCTCCGGCACGACAAACTCGCGGGGGCAGTGTCCAGATGCGCCCGGTGGCGCGGGGCGCAGCTCAGTCTCTTTTTCCTCCCCGATTCCTTCTCATTAGCACCCGGCTTCAGCCGGGTGTCGGCGACGGAATAGAGGGTTCAACCGCTTCAGCGGTTTTGCGGAGGCGCCAAACCGCTGAAGCGGTTGTGCTCGTGTTGTCACCGCGACACCCGGCTGAAGCCGGGTGCTAACGAGAGTTCAAAACCCGGTGCAAGAAACTGAGCTGCGCCCGTTGGCCCGGTCGGGTGCCTTCTTCGTCGGTCCCGATTTTCCCCGTGTTTGTTTCCAAGTCCCCTCCTACATTCCGCGCATCCAAACCGGCCTGCGCCGGGCCTTTTTATGAGTGGACCGAAATGCGTCGTCGTCGCCCCCATGTTTCCCGGGATCGCGCTTGTTCCCGTCATTCTCCTCGGCGGCGCGGCGATCGTCGGCACGGCGGCGCTCATCAAGCTCACGGAAAGTTATCTCGAACGCCGCCGGCTCGAGGCGCGCTTCCGCCAGATCAAGGAGGATGTGGACGCGATCAATGTCCGGCTGCAGGCACTCGGCGAGGACGCGGGTTTGCTCGAGGAGCAACTCGCCGCGGTCGCCCGGCGCGCCGACCAACTGATGGCGGAAGGCGATTATCCCGGCGCCGTCGAAGTGCTCGCCAATGCCGTGAAATCCGCCGCGCACCACCGCGAGATCATCGCGGCGCGCATCGAAAACCGCATCGGAAATTTGCAGCGCCGTTTCCAAATGCTGCACCGCCGCGCCGCCGATCTCGCCGCGCTGCGCGAGCAACTCGGGGCCTTCGCCGGCACCGGCATTCCCGCCGACTGGCCCACCAGCGAACGGGAACGGCTCACCGAACAGTTCCGCGCGGAACTCGCGCGCATCGCGATTCCCGAGCCGCCGCCCGCGGATTTGAGCGAGGCGGGCACGGCGCAACTTGCCCAGGCCGAACGCGCGTTGAACGCTGCCACGCAGGTCGTGGAAGATGCGCGGAAAACTTTCGCCGCCGAGGTCAACCGCGCCCACGCCCGCAACGTCGCAACGCGCCTCGGAGCCGATGCGCCCGTCACCACGACGCTCGCCGAATGGATGGCCGTGAATCCCGCGCCCGTCGCCGCGCCCGCCGCGGCGGAGCGCGGGGTGCTCGACAAGCTCGACGCGCTGCTCGTGCAAATCGGCGCGTTGCAGGACACCGCGGGCTGGAGCGAATTGATGCGCCGCGCCGAGGCCATTCGCGGCGAGACGGACGCGGGCCGCCGCCGGAGCTTTTACGAAAGCCTCGTGCTCGATTGCGGCGCGCGCCTCAAGCAACTCCGCGCCACGCAGGCCTGGATTGCCGAACTCGACAAAGTCATCGAGGACGCCGCCGCCTACGCGGGCACGGCCGTCGATGAGGTCGCGACCGCGTTGCGCAATTTGCGGCGCGCGGGTCGCCCGGAGGAGTTGGCCCCGTGGCGCGAGCGCCTCGCCGCGACGCAGCAGCGCGAACTCGCCCGCCTCGAACGCGAGCGGAAACGCCAGGCCATTCTCAATTCCCTCGCCGACCTCGGTTACGAAACCAACGCCGGCCTCGAGACTGCGCTCGTGCAGGCGGGCAAGCTCGTGGTGCGCAAACCCGGCGAGTCCGATTACGCCGTCGAGATCGTCAGCGACGCGGGGCTTTCGATGGTGCAGACCACGATGGTGCGCTACGCCGACACGCCCGAACTCACGGAACAACAACGCCGCCGCGACACCGAGCGCGAGGACGAATGGTGCGCCGATCACGCGCGTCTGCGCGAGCGTCTCGCCCAGCACGGACTCGCGGCCAGCTTCAAACTCAAGCTCCCCTCGGGCGAGCATCCCGTGAAAATTGTGCCGCGCGCACACCACCCCGCCGCGCCCGCGCAGGCCAAGGGCAAACTCCAGCAAGGAGCCTGAAGCGTCGCGCATGAATTGGGAAATGCCCCGCCAATTGCCGCCACGCGCCACCGTTCTCGGAGCGCCGAGCACCGGCTCGGCGCGAACGGCGGCGGCGGGTTCACGCCGAGCCGGTGCTCGGCGCTCCGACGCGTGCCACTCCGTTTTCACAATTGGCGCAGTTCGCTTTTGCTTCGAGCGCAGCCGCACCCTGACTCCGTGAACATCGCCATCAACAAAGTCCACTTCCCCGTCACCACGCTCGGCTTCGGTCGGCGGCTCGGCATCTGGACGCAGGGCTGCTCGATCCATTGTCCCGGCTGCGTGAGCCGCGACACGTGGGACACCGAGGCGCGTCACCAAATCGCGCTC
>JAYVOY010000191.1:0-7967 GCA_043757645.1 Verrucomicrobiota bacterium | reverse complement strand
CTTTTTCCCGGCAGTGCGCACGTTCGCGAGTGCGGCCTGCTCGGCCAGCCTGACGAGGACGTTTGGGAGTATGCCCGCGCCAACGGCTTTATCATCGTTTCCAAGGACTCCGATTTCCAGCAGCGCAGCCTGCTTTACGGCCATCCTCCCAAGCTCGTTTGGCTCCGCATCGGCAACTGCACCCGAGGGCAACTCGTCCAACTCATCACGACTCACGAGCAGGACATTCACGCGCTCGATGCCGACCCATTCGAGTCGGTTCTCGTCCTCTCGTAGCAACGAAGCGCCTCTCAATTAACAGGCAAAGGGGCTGTTTAAGCGGGGCGGGGGTTGATTTTGGGAACACAAAAAGGCCGACCCTCATTTTCGTTTCAAAAACAAGGCGGCCCAGACAGTGACACTTCCGTAGTAAGGGATCCGAGCGCCCGCAGGGACGAACAAATAAGTCACACTCTCAAGCAGGGTCAGCACGAACTTCCTCGCGGAAGTGGGCTGCCACTAATCCGTAACCATGCCGTCGGACCGCCGCCGTCTCGGCGGCTCACACCGTCCAAACGGGACGGAAGCGCGCACTTTCCACGGCATAAAATGTTCACTGAATGGTGCTCCAAAATTGGCGTGTGAATTGCCCTCGCGGACTTCCCACGCCGTGAGCCGCCGGGACGGCGGCGGTCCGACGGCATGGTTACGGATTAGTCTAGGCACGAGGATCGGATGGGTTGCCGCCTTAAACGACCAGCCAGTGTCTGGGCGTTTCTGCGCTTGCCCCAGAATTCACCAACGGTATTCTCCCGGCATGAGCACCGTTTTTGACATTGAGAACGCCGTCCAGAAGCTCTCTCGCAACGATTTGACCACGTTCCGAGATTGGTTTCTCGGCTTCGATGCCGCCGCGTGGGACAAGGAATTCGAGGAGGATGTCGCAACCGATCGCCTCGACGCCCTCGCGGATGAGGCGGTCCGCGACCTGCGCGAAGGGCGTTGCACGGATTTGTGAGGCATCGCGCGATGCCCAAAGTTTTGGAAGTTCTAGGAGCAGCTACCCAACGAAATTCGGGAGCTTGCTGATGCGAACTACGAACGCCTCAAGAACAACCCTCGGCATCCGTCGCTGCACTTCAAGAAGGTCGGACGGATGTGGTCGGCCCGTGTCGGTATCCATTACCGAGCCGCAGCGGTGGAAGACGGTTCCGACATCGTCTGGTTTTGGATTGGGCATCACAGCGAATACGACCGACTCATTGGCCGTTTCCAATAGGAACGAAACCCCTTCTGAGTAGCAGGAACTGTGAACCAGTGGAAACCAATGCCACGAGCCTTCCTGCTATTCCCGCGCCGGCAAGGGTTCCCCGCCCGGTTCTGCTGCTCACCAGCATCGTTGAGTTGCTCGATTCGCCGGGCACTGGGGCGACCTTCCGCGAATTGTCGGGAGGAAAGCTCAAGGAAGTTTCCGTTTCCGTCCCCCTGCTGGCCGAGCAGCAGCGGATCGTCGCCAAGCTCGACGCCCTCGCCGCCGAAACCCAACGCCTCGCCCGCCTCTACACCCAAAGCAGGCGGCGCTGGCGGCGTGACAGAAGGCGCGGTGGCACGGCGTTTGAGGAGACCGGCGGTTTCAGCGAGCGGCTGATGACCAAGCGCATCGAAGCCCGCGAACAAAGCCGCGAAAAAGGCCGCGAACCCTCGCCCGCGTGCCCGCAGTGCAAAAAGCCGATGCGCCGCCGGACCTCGGCGAAGGAGGAGTTTTGGGGCTGCTCGGCTTTTCCAGACTGCAAGGGGATCAGGCCGGTATGACCGCGGCGATCTGGTGGACCGGATTGGCGTTGCTGACCCGACTGACAATGAGGTCAGTGCGGTCAATGAAGTCGCGAACATGAAAACGGCAGCCTGTTTTTCACCGTCTTCCAAACCTTTATAAACGGGCCGGAAGGCGCGCCCGCACTTCAGCGATTCCGAATGGGATGGCGAGCCGATCGACCCCGAACTGTGCGCCACCCGCGGGGCGGTCGGCGTTGTTCATTGGATCAGGCCCGATTGCCGGAAACCGGCACCGATTGGTCACATTGTTGACTTGGTTCCAGCGCCCAATCACCCTCCGCTCATGCACCAACAGAAGCGCCGATTCTCATTTGCAGCCTGTAATCCCATTTGCCGGTCCGGGTTGGTTTGCGTTTTCGCTCTGCTCACGTTGGCCGCGCGCGCGGCGACGGTTGAGTGGCCGGATTATCGCGGACCTTTCGGCAATGGCCACGTTTCCGCGCCGGGCGATTCCAAACCGATCGGCCTGCCGCTGAGTTGGAGCGAGACGAACCACGTGAAATGGAAGCTCGAGATTCCGCTGCACGGGATTTCCACCCCCGTGGTGATGGACGGACAAGTGTGGCTGACGACCGCTGCCGTCGCTGGCCACGATTTCTTCGTCATCCGCGTGGATGCCGAATCGGGCAAGGTGACGCTGCATGAAAAACTTTTTCACAGCGACCAGCCCGAATCACTCGGCAACGGCGCGTCGATGAATTCCTACGCGACGCCGTCTGCGGTCATCGAGCCGGGCCGCGTGTACGTTCACTTCGGCAGATTCGGCACGGCCTGTCTGGACACGGTGACTGGCAAAACGCTGTGGCAACGCGAAGACCTGCACTGTCGGCATTATCGCGGCGCGGCGTCCTCGCCGGTGCTGTTCGAGAATCTCGTGATCCTCACCTTCGATGGCGCCGATGTGCAGTATCTGGTGGCCCTCGACAAGAAAACCGGCGCGACCGTTTGGAAGACCGATCGCTCCGTGAAATGGAACGACGAGAATGTGCCCGGCCAAATGGCGAAGGACGGCGATTTGCGCAAGGCCCACGGCACGCCGCTCCTCGTGACCATCGCGGACAAAAGCCAGATGTTCAGCGCCGGCGCGAAGGCCGCTTACGGCTACGATCCCCGCGACGGCCGCGAGTTGTGGAAGGTGCAATACGACGACTGGTCCACCGCGCCACGGCCGGTGTTCGATCGCGGGCTGGTTTATTTCATCACCGGGCTGCGGCGGAAGGAGATGCTCGCGGTGAAGACCGACGGGCAGGGCGACGTGACGGGCACGCATCTGGCGTGGTCGCTCAAGACGCACGTCGGCAAGTATTCGTCGCCCATTCTGGTGGACGGTTTGATTTACACGGCGTCCGACGAGAGCTTCCTCTCGTGCCTCGACGCGGCGACCGGCGACACGGTGTGGACCGAGCGCGTCGGCGGCAAATTCGCGGCCTCGCCGATTTACGCCGATGGCCGGCTCTACTTCGCGGATCAACAAGGCACGACGCTCGTGCTCCAGCCGGGCCGCAAGTTGGAAGTGTTGGCGAGGAACACGCTCGACAAAGGCTGCATGGCGTCACCCGCCGTCGCGGGAAAAGCATTATACCTGCGGACACGGACGCATCTCCACCGCATCGAGAATTAGCGCGCAGGGGTCACACCGCTCCGGGAACAGAAGGGGGGGTGATAAAAAGTGGGTGAGGTAGCGCTCACCCGCGGTTAATCGCACCTGTGCCGAAGTGTTCCGCTCCCTTCAATCTCGGAACAAGTCACCGAAAGTGGCGTTCTTGTTCTGGCGATCGCTCCCGAAATTATCCGCTTCGGTCCGCGCCCGTCCGCTTCCAGCCGCGCGTTGGCCGCTTGGAGAAACGCGAAGCATTGCGCCCGATCTCCCACCGTGCCGCACGCGGGCGCCGGTTGGTTTCCCCTCCGTGGTTGGTGGCTCAAGTAAACGCCGCCGCGCCAATCCATGGTGCATTTACGGGATGGAGTTGATATGAGGCAGCGTGTTCTGCGGGCCAAATTCCGGCTCCGGTTTTCTCGGTCACCGCGCCGATTCTCTCCACGGCTGCGCTGCGTCGAAGCCGGCGAGCCACCGTCAATAAAAACGCGGCGTTACCTCCCTGCCGTCAACGCCGCGTGGACCGTCTTCGCCAACAACGCCGCCCCCGCCGCGTTCGGGTGAATCTTGTCCGGGAACATTTCCGGATGCCCGCTCAACGCGGCGTAAAGATCAATGATCGCCAGACCCTTCTCCTGCGCGACCTCGTTGATAATCGGAATGACCTCGCCCTTCACCACCGGTTCATTGATGCCCCAACGCTCCTGATAAACCGGCGCCGGGCGGCACAAATAAATCTTCGGTTTCGACGGCAGCGCGGCGAAATGGTCAGCCAGCGCGCGCAAGTCCGCGCCGAATTGCTCCTTCAGTTTCCAATTCTGCGGCTTCGAATCGTTCGTCCCGAGTTTGATGACGACGATCTTCGGCGCGTAGTCCGTCGCCGCTTTGAACGCGCCGGTTTTCCAATACGGATGATCCCCGTTCTTCAGCAACGTCGCGCCGCTCACGCCGAAATTCCTCGTCTCGAATCCCGCGCCGAGCAGTTGCCCCAGCACCGTCGGATAATTGTTCACCTCACGTTTCTCCACGCCCGCGCCGAACGTGATGCTGTCGCCGACACACGCGACCCGCACAACCTCAGCCGCGCGGATGGAAGTGGTCGCGAGCGCCGCGAACAGCGCGACGACGAAAGTTTTTCTGGAAAAAGTTTTAATCATGTTTCGGAACGCCATCGCCGCCGCCAAAACACTGGGCGCGACGATCGCAAGTTTCAGTTTGGTTTTTTGAAAATGAGACGCGGGCAAAAAATCGCCCGGCTGAATTTCAACCGGGCGGTCGCGCGAAAAATATTTTGGTCGCGGGTTACTTCTTCTTCTTCGCCGCCAGCGCCGGAGCCTTCGCCCCGAGCGTCACGGTGACCGCCTCGGTCTTTTCTCCGAGATTGATCGTGGTGACCTGCACCGGTTCACCCACGGTCACGTCGTCGAGGGTCACGGCTTTGCCGGCCTTCTTGAACACGGTGGTCGAAGCGATCGAGATGACTTTTGCCGCGCCCTTTTCCGTGATCGTGATGGTCTTGGCTTCCTTGTCCACGGACTTGACCGTGCCGCCGGCCCCGGGATCGGTGGGCACGCCCATCTTGGCCGCCTGGGCCGAGAGGCTGATTCCTGCAATGGCGACCGTAAGCACCGCCGCCGTGATGAATTTCGAGATGATATTGCGCATAGTTTTGTTTTGTTGTGCCGAGTACGGACGCAGGTTAAGCGCGGTGCCTTCACCCGACAAACCATTTTCGCCCACGGATTATTCCCGCCGCGCCCGTGAGCCTTCCCAGACCCCACAACCCCAATTGCGTGACCCCAGCAACGCTGTTTGCGACGGCCAACGCTTGGGTGCTTTTGCCTGGTTTCAACCCGCCGCAAAATCAGTGGAAAAGGATTTGTCAAACGCCCGCCTAATCACCAGCGTCAGCCCCTCAACCCTTAACCACGCGCCAGCCATGTCCCGCCGCATCCTCATCGCCGGTCTGTTTCACGAGACCCACACCTTCCTTGACGGCACCACGGGCGCGGAGGATTTCGCCATCACGCGCGGCCAGGACATGCTCCGCTGCCTCGGCGACAGCTCGCCGCTCGGGGGCGTGCTCGAGGTCGCTCGCGCCTACGACTGGACCATTCTTCCCGCGATCGATTTCCGCGCCGCGCCCAGCGCCATCGTCGAGGACGAGGTGGTCTCCGCGTTTTGGAATGAGTTTTCCAAACGCGCGGCCCACGCCTTGTCCGTCGGGGTGGACGCCGTGTTCCTCGTGCTGCACGGCGCGATGGTTTCGCAGTCCTTCACGGATGTGGAGGGCGAGTTGCTCGAACGCATGCGCCGCGTGCCGGGGCTGGAGCGCGTCCCCATTTTCGGCGTGTTCGATCTGCACGCCAACTTCACGCGCCGCATGGCCGAGCACGCCAACTGCCTCGTCGCCTATCGCGAGAATCCCCACACCGACGCCCGTCAAGCCGCGCTCCTCGCCGCCGCGTTGTTGCAACGCTGCCTCACCACCGGCGAGACGCCGCGCATGGTCTGGCAACACCCGCCGATCCTCTGGCCGCCCACCGGCGTCGGCACCGCGAACGATCCCATGAAGTCGCTCGAAGCCCACGCCCGCCGCCTCGAAACCGACTTCCCCGAATTCTGGTCCGTGAATGTCGTCGCCGGATTTTCCTTCGCCGACACGCCCGACACCGGCGTGAGTTTCGTCCTCGCCACCACGGGCAGCGAGGCCGCCGCCCGCGCGCAACTCGACGCCCTTTCGCAACAAGCGCTCACGCTAAAAAATCTCGGCAACGTCACTGACCCGCCCGTGGAAGAAGTGATGAAAAAACTAAATCCCCTCCCGCCCGGACTGACCGTGCTCGTCGAACCCTCCGACAACATCGGCGGCGGCGCGCCCGGCGACGGCACCGGTCTCCTCCGCGCGCTCGTGGCGCATCAGATTCCCAACGCCGCCCTCGCCCTCAACGATCCCGACGCCGTCTCCGCGCTCGCGCTGCTGCCCCTCGGCGACCGCCTCACACTTCCGCTCGGCGGCCGCGGCAGCCGTCTCGACGCCGGCCCGTTCCCGCTCGAGGTCGAACTCGTCTCCCGCAGCGAGGGACATTTCCCACTCGAAGACAAACAAAGCCACCTCGCCTCGATGTGTGGCGACGCCTTTGAAATGGGACCGTGCGCCGTCGTGCGCCACGCCGGCCTCACGATTCTCCTCACCAGCCGCAAGACTCCGCCGTTCGATCTTGGCCAATGGCGCAGTCAGGGCATCGATCCCGCAAAGCTCTCCGTCATCGCCGTCAAAGCCGCCGTCGCCCACCGCCGCGCCTACGATCCCATCGCCGCACGAATGCTCTGGGTCAACACCCCCGGCCCCTGCACCAGCGAGGTTCGTTCCCTGCCCTTCCGCCACCTCGCGCGCCCGATCTTCCCGCTCGACTCCACCGCGTGAGCGGCTGACGACCCATCGGAACGCCGAGCATTGCTCGGCCCGAGCCGACCGACGCAAACCAAGCCGGGCAAAACTCGACGCTCCCAGCAAATTTCACGCACTCCCCGCGTGAATTTTTTCCTCTGTGTTCATCGCGTCTCTGTGGTGAAAGCTGGCAGCCCCCCTGCGGTCCGAGTCAGTGCTTGAGCTTTCCCCGTTGAACTCGGAGCGTGGTTTCATGCCGGAACTGAAACGCACGGCGGTTTTGAACATCGTCGGTTTGACCGCAGGCCTCCTCGGCCCGCACACGCCGCGCTTGCACGCCTTCCGTCAACGCGGCGCGCTCGCGCACATCGTGCCCGCGTTTCCCGCCGTCACCTGCACCGCGCAGACCGATTACGTCACCGGCAAAACGCCCACCGAGCACGGCATCGTCGCCAACGGCTGGTACAATCGCGAACTCGCCGAGGTGCAATTTTGGAAGCAGGCGAACCAGGTCGTGCAAGCGCCGAAGGTCTGGGACGAACTGCGCGCCGCCGCGCCGGGCTTCACCTGCGCGAAATTATTCTGGTGGTACAACATGTATTCCACCGCCGACTACTCGCTCACGCCGCGGCCCATGTATCCGGCGGACGGACGCAAGTTTTTCGATGTCTATGCGTGGCCGTATTCGCTGCGCACCGAGGTCAAAGCCGCGCTCGGCGAATTCCCTTTCCCCGGATTCTGGGGGCCAGCCGCGGGCGTCGATTCCCCGCAGGGCAAGGCCGATTCCGCGACGCGCTGGATTGCCAATTCCGCGAAATTCACCGAGGAAAAATACCACCCCACGCTGAGTCTCGTTTACCTCCCGCACCTCGATTACAACCTGCAACGCCTCGGTCCGAATCATCCCGCGATCAGCAACGACCTGCGCGCGATCGACGCCATCGCGGGCGACTTGATCGAGTTCTACGAGGCGCGCGGCGTGCAGGTGATCGCACTGTCCGAATACGGCATCACCGCGGTGGACACGCCGATTCATCTCAACCGAATTTTTCGCGAGCAAGGCTGGCTCACGATCAAGGAGGAGCTGGGCCGCGAGCTGCTCGATGCTGGCGCGAGCCGCGTGTTCGCCGTGGCGGATCATCAGGTCGCGCACCTTTACGTGAA
>JAYVOY010000190.1:0-7971 GCA_043757645.1 Verrucomicrobiota bacterium | reverse complement strand
CGCGATGTGAAGGCGGTTTGCGACGAGGCGCACCAACACGGCGCGAAGGTGAAGGTGATTTTTGAAAACGATTATCTCACCCAGGGCGGCGCGGGTTTGGGCAGCGATGATTTCAAGCGCCGGCTTTGCCAGCTCTGCGAGCGCGCGGGCGCAGATTGGGTGAAGACGAGTTCCGGCTACGGTTTCGTGAAGCAGCCCGACGGCAGCTACAACTACAAGGGCGCAACCGAACACGACCTCGCGCTCATGCGCGCGAGCGTGTCCGCCAAGGTGCAGGTGAAGGCGGCCGGCGGCGTGCGCGATTTGGATGGCTTGATCAAGGTCCGCGATCTCGGCGGCTCGCGCTGCGGCGCCACCGCCACCGCCGCGATGCTCGACGACTACCGTCGGCGCGAGGCGGCGGAGCAGGCCGGGCAGACGGTCGCGGGCAAGGCCAGCGCGATCGGCACCGGTGGGTATTGAGGCGGAACCGCGCGGTCGAAGGGAGAAATGTTCCCCACGCAGAGACCGGGCGCCCCTCCGCCCGCCACGCAATTCCCATTGTCCCACCCGCCGTTTCACCGCATCGTCCCCCATGAAATCCGACTCCAGAATTCGCCCGTTGCCAGCGCGGTTGCCCCGCCGCGACATGCTCCGCCTCAGTGCCGGCGCGTTGCTCTCGCTTGGATTGTGGCCCGGCGCGTTGCGCGCGGAGGGCAATGGATTGGGAGGTGAGTTCACCTTCATCGCCGTCAACGATCTGCATTACCAAACCGACAAATGCGGCGTGTGGTTCGAGCGCGTCATCGCGCAAATGAAGCAGGCCAAACCGGCGTTCTGTCTCATGGGCGGCGATTGGGCGGAGAAGGGCACCAGCGCGGAAATGGGGCCGCCGAAGGAGATTTTCGCCAAGCTCGGCGTGCCCATTTACGGCGTGATCGGCAATCACGATTACCTCACGCAAACCGACCGCTCGGTTTACGAACAACTTTTTCCCGGCCGCCTGAACTACCAATTTGAGCACGCCGGCTGGCAGTTCATCGCCCTCGATTCCAGCGAGGGACTCCGCTATCAGGGCACCAAAATTCAACCCGCGACCCTGAGCTGGCTCGACGAGCAGCTCCCCAAACTCAAGCCGCAACAGCCCACCGTGGTGCTCACGCATTTCCCGCTCGGCCCCGACCTGATGATGCGTCCGACCAATGCCAGCGCGGTTTTGGAGCGTTTCAAGGAGTTCAATTTGCGCGCGGTTTTCTCCGGCCATTTCCACGCCTTCACCGAACGCCGCGTCGGCGAGACCATCCTCACCACCAACCGCTGCTGCTCCTTCAGCCGCGGCAATCACGACAAATCCAAGGAGAAGGGCTACTTCGTCTGCCGCGCCAAGGACGGCAAAATCGCGCGCGAATTTGTGGAAATGCTGCCGGGCTGATCCTCCCAGCCCGGCGATTGCCGGTCCGCCATCCGCTGTTGGCCATTGGCCACCGGCCATGAATTGCCCGGCCTCTTTTTTAGCGCGCCGCGAATCCCGCGCGGCACTTCGCGAACGACCGCACCAAATCCGCGACGAATCGCGCGGGCGCAAATGCCCCGCTGCGCGCCCGCGCCCCCGCCCCGCAACGCTCGCGCAGCGCCGCGTCCGTGAGCATTCGCGCCACCGCCGCCGCGAGCGCGGACGCCGTGTGCTCGCGCGCGACCAGGCCCGTTTCGCCGTCGATCAACCACTCCTCCGTCGCGCCGCCGCCAAACGCGATCACTGGTTTTCCCCGCACCATCGCCTCGATTCCCACCAGCCCAAACGGCTCCGGCCGCACCACTGGACTCACCACGACACTCGCGCGCGCATACCAGTAATCGAGTTCGCGCGGCGCGAGTTCGCCGACAAACTCGACGCGCCCGTACAGCCCGTGTTGCCGCACGAGATTTTGCAATTCCTCCAACTGCGGCCCCGTCCCCGCCACGACGAGACGCCACGCGATTTGCCGAATGCCCGCCAAGCCCTCGAGCAACACCTGCACGCCCTTGCCCTTCACCAACCGACTCGCGACCAGCAACAGTCCCGCCTCCGTTGGGGATACCACCGTCGGTGCGACGGCGAACAGCGGCACGACATCAATCGCGTCCGCCGCGCAACCATTTTCCAGCAGCCCGCGCCGCATGAATTCCGACGCCACTTGCAACCGCAGTTGCCGCGCGGTTTTCATCTCGCACCAACCCTGCACGCGCTGCCAGCGCTCCCAATTGCCCACGGGATTTTTTCCGCCACAGCCCTGCGTGTAGTGGTGAAACAAGCACGCCAGCCCGTGCGGCCGCTGACACGGCGCGAACGACCGCGTCATGCGATCGCCGCCCGAGCAGAACAAACTTTGATCGTGAACGAAGCGGCACGTCGGCACGAGTGACGCGATTTCCGCACGAAAAAAGGGATGTTCCGCCGTGTGCAATTGCACCACCTCGGGACGAAATTCCTCCACGATGCGCGCGACTTCGCCGCGCATTGTTTCCAGCGGCGCGGTCGCGTTCGGCAATTTGAAAATTGCGCCCGGCACCTCGCTCGCACCGCCGTCGTCAAACGCCAGCGCCACATCGTGCCCGGCGGCGTGCAGCAGCGCGCACGACTCGACCACCATGCGGTTCAAGCCGCCCGTGTGCGGTCGCGCCGTGTGATTGACCAGCAGGATGCGCATGGCTGGATTATCGGCTCACCGGCGCGCTGACCGCACCCCGCTCACGCCGTCGCGGCCGCGAGCCGCGTCCCGCACGCCGGACAAAACCGCGCGCTCGGCGGACACTCCTGCGCGCATTGCGAACACGCCACGTGCGCCGCGAGGTGCCGCCGGTGAATCATGAGATTGCGAATGTAGGGAATCCATGTGAACGCGTAGGCGAAGATGAAAACCGAGTCGCGCCGGTAAAAAATCGCGTAGGTCAGCAGCAGCAACGATCCCGCCAGACTCAGCCACCAAAACGCCGCCGGCACGACCACCTGCCGTTTCCGCTCGGTCGCGTACCATTGCACGAGGAAGCGGGAGAAGAACACGGCGTTGCCCAGCCACCCGATGATTTTCCAAACATTCCATTGGATGCCGAACAGCTTTCCGTCCACCGAGATGAAGCCAAGCCAGTCCATAATTGCGCGCACCGTACGGATGCCCCGGCGTGAAAACGAGCGCAAAAGCAGCCCGGCACGCAGCGGCGGGTGCAATCGCGCGTCGCCCCCGAGGAGGCGGCGATTCGTTTGGAGTTCCGCGTTTACGCGGCTCAGAATCCCGAGTGCCCGAACCGACGGAAAGCGGAACTCCAAACAGGGGCAGTGTCAGGATGCGCGCCTCCCTCCGCCACAATCCCACGGAATCCCCCCCCAAAAAAAACAAGGCCCGCGAACCATCGCGGGCCTTGCCGTGTGCTGGACTTGGCGGAAACGCCTGAAAACCAAATTACGACTTCGCCGACTTCCCGGTCTTTTCCGAATCCGCCGCGGGCGCATCGGTCGCCTTCGCGGAATCCCTCAAGACGCCTTCCGCCACCGCCGCGTTGGTGTCCGCCGCGTGGAGCGCGAGTTTGCCGGGACTGTCCGGCGAGAGGAACGCGTAATACTGCTGCTTGTCATCCTTGAGTTTCCAGTACGTGACACCCGTCTTGGAATCGCGGCGCGGAATGACTTGCAACAGTTTGCCCTTGGATTCCGCGTCGTCCGTTTTCCAAGCATATTCCCCGCTCGCCGAAATTTTCAGCGTTCCCAGCGCGGCACCGGTGGAACTGACGCTCCATTCGCCGACGAGTTTCTTGTCGAGATCGCCCTGCACGGGAGCCTGCGCGACCCCGACCAGCTTGGCGGGGTCTTGCGGCGTGACCGGGGCGACGGGCCGCGCCATCGGGGCGGCGGCGGCACCGGCGGCGCCATTGGCCTGCGCGGCATCGGCCTGTTTCTTGGCCTGCTCGGCGGCCTGTTGCTGGGCGAGCGCCTGGGCATCGGCATTTTTTGCGGCGGCCTGCGGTTGGGGATGCGCGGGCGCGTGGTGCATCGGGGCGGCCTTGTGCGCGACCGGCTTCTTGGTGGCTGCAACCGCCACCGAGGTGTGACTCCCAACAACGGCGCCGGTCAAAATCGCCGCGGCAACCGCGAAATTTCGGACGGCCAACTTTCCACGCAAAACCTTCATAAGCCTCAATGGATTGAACAAAACAACGCTCGGTGAACTGACTTGGCCGGACGCTATTGCGCGAAGGGAGGCCGGTCAAACAGCAAAATTGCCTTTGTCGCGCGGGATTTTGTCGGGTGCGGGCGTTTGTGGTTTACCTCCGCGCGCGGGGCGTGCAATTCTCGCGGGCAATTCACCGTGCATCCGAAATGAACACGCCCGCAACCCCCGGCCCGAGCGCGCCCGCCGCGGCAAAAGCCCCCGCCCGGCCGGTGCGCTCCCTCCGGGAGCTGTCCTCGCAGCAGTGGAAATCCGGCCTCGCCGCGTGGCTCGGGTGGCTCTTCGACGGGCTGGATATGCACCTCTACGGCCTCGTCGCCGCGCCCTTCGTCGCGGGCCTGCTCGTCAATTCCAAACTCATCGAGACCGCCGATCCCGCGCATCAATTGGTGAAGGACAAAAGTGGTTTGATCCAGGCCGCCTTCCTCGTCGGCTGGGCGCTCGGCGGCGGATTCTTCGGGCGGCTCGGGGACGTGCTCGGGCGCAGTCGCGCGTTGAGTCTCACGATTCTCACGTACGCCGCGTTCACGGGCTTGTCGTTCTTCGCGGAAACGTGGTGGCAACTGATGATCTTCCGTTTCCTCGCCGCGCTCGGCATCGGCGGCGAATGGGCCGTCGGCTCCTCGCTGCTCTCGGAAACGTGGCCCAAACAATGGCGTCCGTGGATCGCCGCCGTACTGCAAACCGGCGTGAATCTCGGCGTCCTTCTCGCGTGCCTCACGACCTTCCTCATGGCTGATCTCGCGCCGAAATGGGTTTTCCTCGTCGGCATTCTGCCCGCGCTGCTCGTGTTCTGGATTCGGCGCAACGTGCCCGAACCGGAGGAATGGCACGCGGCGAAACGCGCGGCGGGCGCGAACAAACCCGGCATTATCGAACTTTTCCGCGGCAAGGTTCTCCGCACCACCGTCCTCACGATCATCGTCTGCGCCTGCGGCCTCACCGCGTGGTGGGCGTTCATGTTCTGGCACGCGCAACACCTGCGCAACCTGCCCGACCTGCACGCGGACAAAGAGGTCGTTTATCAAGCCGCCGTGCAGGCCGGCCAATTCGCCGAAAAAATTCCCGACGCCGCCAAATGGATCAGTGCCGAGAAACAAAAAGTCGTGAGCACCGCGTTCTTCCTGCTGATTTGCGCGAGCATCGTCGGCAACTTTTTCTGCGCCGGACTGGCGCGAAAATTCGGCTACCGCCGCTCCATCGCCATCTCCTACCTCGGCTTTTTCCTCGCCATGTTCGCCACGTTTTATCAGCCGCGCGGCTGGGAATCGCTCGTGTGGTTCTGGTTCCCGCTCGTGGGATTTTTCTCCGGCGTCTTCGGCCTCTTCACGATGTACCTGCCGCCGCTGTTCCCCACGCTGCTGCGCACGACGGGCGCGGGCTTTTGCTACAACATCGGGCGCATCGCCTCCGCGGTGGGCGTCGTGTTTGCCGGCTCCCTCGCGAGCGGCGGTGACTTCAAGAAGACGCTGATCTTCGCCAGCTTTCTCTTCCTGCCCGCGACGCTCGTCGCGCTGATCCTGCCGGAACCGCCCGACGAATCCGCGACCTTCAATCTCGCCGAGGAATCCACCGTGCTCGCGGACTGAACGCGCGGCGCGCTTCATCTTGGAAAAATGGTGATGCCCACGAAACACACCAACCACACGAAAAGAAACGGCGCTGCGGAAACCCGCGGACTCACTGAACTGGCAAGTGAATCCGCAGCCACTGAACTTCGATTTGGCCCCCAGTTTTCGTGTGGTTCGTGTGTTTCGTGGGCAAGTCTTTCTTCCGTTTTCGCCGTAACTATGCAATGGGCGGACCGCCGCCGTCTCGGCGGCTCCCGGCGTGAGAAGTCCGAGAGGGCAATTGGCACTGCAACTTTTGATTCACCATTCAGTGAACATATTTCGCTGCGGAAAATGCGGGCCGCCGCCCCGTTGGGACAGTGTGAGCCGCCGAGACGGCGGCGCTCCTACTGCATGGTTCCGTTTTAGGGTTCATCGCATGGCCCGCGACCGCCTCCTCGTTTTCCTGAAGGCACCGCGTCCCGGCTTCGTGAAAACGCGCCTCGCCGCGCAACTCGGCCCCGCCGCCGCGCTCGCCGCCTACCGCACGCTCGTCGCAACCCTCCTCCATCGCCTCGCGGACTTGCCCGCCGCCGAACTGCGCTTCACTCCCGACGATGCCGCCGCGGAAATCTCCGGGTGGTTGCGCCCCGGCTGGACCGCCGCGCCGCAGGGCGAAGGCGACCTCGGACAACGCCTCAGCGCCGCCTTCGATGCCGCCTTCGCCAGCGGCGCGGAACGCGTCGTCATCATCGGCTCCGATTGTCCCGACGTGAGTCTGTGCGATCTCGAATTCGCGGGGTCCGCGCTGCACCACCACGATGTCGTGCTCGGTCCCGCGACGGACGGCGGCTACTGGCTCATCGGCCTCCGCCGCCGCGCGCCCGAGCTTTTCACCGCGATGCCGTGGAGCACCGACCGCGTCTTCGCCGAAACCCGCGCCCGCTGCCAACGCCTGAACCTCCGCCTGCAAATACTCCGCGAACTCACCGACATCGATGAACCCGCCGACTGGGAAGCCTTCACCACCCGCCCTGTCGCCGCCCCGGCGAACTTCTGAATTTGCCCACCCACTCCGGCGTTACTTCCTCATGCCAGCCCCCGCTAATTACTAATCACTAATTACTCCCCTCACCAAACCCCATGCACTCCTCCCTCCTTCTCCCCGTCGCTCTGTCCCTCCTTCTCTCCCTCCTCCCCGCTCGCGCCGCCGAACTCGCCATCCCCGACGGTGTCACGTTCGAGCGCGGGATCGAGTACACGAATCCCGACGACACCCATCTCCAACTCAACCTCGCGCGGCCCGCCACCGGCGACGGCCCGTTCCCCGCGGTCGTATGCATCCACGGCGGCGGCTTTCGCGCGGGCAGTCGCGAGGGCTACAACAAGACCTGTCTCACCCTCGCGCAGAATGGTTACGTCGCCGCGACCATCAGCTATCGCCTCGCGCCGAAGTTCCAGTTCCCCGCCGCGGTTCACGACACCAAAGCCGCCGTCCGCTGGCTGCGCGCGAATGCCGCGAAATACAAAATTGATCCCGCGCGCCTCGGCGTCACCGGCGGCTCGGCGGGCGGGCATCTGGTGCAATTCCTCGGCGTCACCGCGGGCGTGAAGCAATTCGAGGGCACGGGCGGCAACGCCGGGCAATCCAGCGCCGTCACCTGCGTCGTGAATTACTACGGCCCCAGCGACTTCACCCAATCCTACGGCAAGAGCGTCGATGCCCACGAAGTGCTCCCGCTCTGGTTCGGCGGCAATCTCGAGACGCAGCGCCCGAAGCACATCCTCGGCAGCCCGCTCCATTGGGTCACGCCCCTCGCCGCGCCCACGCTCCTCATCCACGGCACCGAGGACAAATACGTCGCCTATGAACAAGCCACCTGGCTGGCCGACCGCCTCAAAGCCAGCGGTGTGGAAGTGGAACTCCTCACGCTCACCGGTGCCGGCCACGGCTTCAAAGGCGATGATGCGATGAAGGCCGAGCAGGCCATGCTCGCGTTCTTCGCGAAGCATCTGAAACCCCCGGCGGCAAAGTAGATTTCTCCGCCATGCAGAAGCGCGATCCAAATTTGTTCGGAGTCCCGCCTTTAGGCGGCGGGGCGCGCGATGATTCCAGGCGCGCGGAATCTGCGGACGCCGGACCGCCTAACCTGAACATTTCATAGGCGACTGGAAGGCAGGATTTTTTGGCGCAAAATTTCCGGGATCGATCCTCCAGGGAGTCGGAAGGGCTGGCCAAG